>JAFQNG010000097.1 GCA_017396005.1 Desulfovibrio sp. | reverse complement strand
TCCATATCCATTTCTCCTCTTTAGAATTTTTTATTGTATTTGAACCTATTGTGACATGTTGAAATATTACTGAATTATATCCTATTCTAGCTCCATTTGATATAAAAATTCCATAAAATCCATGTGGCAAACATGGAGTAGATAAAAAAGTGGCACCACATCATATCCAACAACCATATCTAGATAATATTTTTTCAAAAGCTTGAATATATAATTTTTTATTTATAACATTATTATGTTTTATTATTTTATATAATTTCCAAACATCATTATGATATTTATTAATAATAAAATATAACTTTAATTTAATTTTTAAATTAATAAATTTGTATTTAATAAAATATAACATATAGCATATAAATTTTTTAAACTTTATTAGGGAGTGTAATCATATCACCTAATATATAGTCCCATTCTACAGGGTAAAATTTTTCTGTCCCATTTCCGGGATAGAAAGTCATCTCACCAAATAGTACTTTTTTATTATATTCATATAAATCAACTCGAACAAATGGAAAGGGTTTTGATAAGATTTCAGAAATAATAATCATTTCATCCCAGTTATTGGGTTTTTTTATTTTATTTTCATTATTAGGATATTTTCTCTTGAAAGGAAGTCTAGAAAAATTTTTATCAAAAAATGTAACTTTCATCCCATCATTTTTATACCTATCCTGGACTATAAACATATTTTTTACATTACCATTATAACAAAAAAATTTATAGTCTGATATATTATTATCATCTATGTATTCTTCTATAATTATTCTAGGAGGTATATTTTTATATCCCCACTCTAAAAATCTATAATAATGATTATATTTAATATTCATCCAGTTAGAAATTATGTTATTTGTCGAGTTTTCATCTAATTCTCTTTTGTCTTTTACAATTATATTTTGTCAAGAACCCCAATTAGTTTTTATAACAAATGAATTAGGCAGTGCAGAAAAATTAATTTCTTCAACAGAGGAATATATACCATAAATTGGGATTAAATATTTTTTTCCTATATTTTCCGCTATATACTCTCTTACTTTTACTTTATCAGAACATTTTGTTATTAATGGATTTTTATAATATAATTTAAGCCATTGTATTTTTTCATTAAATGATTTTGGATTGTTAAGATTTAGTTTATAATTCACCATATTTTCAAATTGAACTTCAATTATAAATTTTTTTTCACTATATGATAATTTATCAAATCTTTTGTTGTATATAATGTTGTATAAATAATTTTTCTTACCAAGTAAATTAAAAACACTTTTAAATATAGATAAAAGATTATTATTTTTTATAAGTTTTAATAATATTCTCTTTGTCATAAATTTTATTAATATCATTTTTATTCCTTAATTTAAAAATAAATAATTTTTCCAAGATTCTCTACATATCATATACTTATATTTCTTTAAAAAATTATTTTTTGTCTTTTTGTACTTACAAACAAATATTATTAATGATAATAGATAATTATATATATTTTTTATAAATTCTTTTTTTGAGTGTTTTCTATCTAAGTACGTTTTGTCATATTTATTTATAATAAATACATTTTTTTTCAAAAAAAATGCAGGCAACTGAGCATATTCGTTATCATCAAGGGCAACAATGCCATTTTTTGATAAAAATAAACTAGGCAGAAAATGGCCATTAAAAGTAAATACACAGATTATTTTTTGTAATAAATCAAACCTTCTATTTATTCTTTTTTTAGTTGTGAATCCAAGTTCATATATGGAATTATATTTTTTATACTTATCACCATTTTCTCTAAAAAAATTAATATTATTTTGAATAAAATCTATATCAATAAGTTTATCGCTTCCAAGAATAATATCTTCTAAAGCCTTAGTATATATTGAAGCTGTTTTATAATTAAATTTTAACAGTGAAACGATAAAATATTTCGAATGTAATAATAATCTACTAATAATACTTATATCATTAAATAAAAGAGTATAAATAATAAAATTTCTTGCAGTAAAATATTCTGACATCAAATCTATTTTAAAATCAAACGGCGTATGCCATACACATATGCCATTCATTGTTATTATACGCGATTTATTTCGTATTGAAAATTCAACATCATCAAGTTTAATGAAGAAAGGATAAGGTAATCCTATTTTTTCAATAACAATCTTTGGAATACAACAGTACCACCAACCTAAATACTGATTTGGGATATCTTCGCAAAAATCATTCAGCAATAAACTTTTATCATCATTTAAATTGATATCTGGAAATGCTGTCTGCCAATGTTTCTCAAATTTTTCAAATGCGGCTACTTGTATGTTTTTGTTAAACATATCAAGCATTGCTCCACCAATAAAATATTCACTGTATTCTTTTTTTAGTAATTTTAGTAGTGATATTGTACGAATAATTGATTCATAGTTAATCTCTATATCATCATCCATTAAAAGTACATGAGTTGAAGAATCATTTAAAGATTCTAAAATGCCTCGCGTGAATCCTCCGCTACCTCCTGCATTAATATTTTGATACACCTTTATAGATGGATCGTTAAACATATTATTTTCAATACTATTTCCATTATCAATTATATATACTGAAAGTAAACTTCTGTATTCTGGATATTTATTAAATAATGAAATAATATTTTTAATATTATTTTTTAGAAACTTTTCTCTATTAAATGTACATATAATTGCTGACAGCTTTACACAATTAGTACTATCAGAATAACCTAAGTAATACCCTTTATGAAATTTAAAATTTTTTATTGCCTCTATATCAAAATATATTATATTGGAATTATTTATAATTGGTATATTAACTACAATATTATTTTTATTAGTATCATATTCTTCTGTGTATATTAAATCTCTACTTCCCGTATTATCAATACTAAACAAATTTAAAACAAAATGCCCTTCTACAATAATCTCCAATTTAAAATTATTTATTGTTGTATATTTTATCCATTTTCTTATTGACAAACTATTAAAATAAGTTTTAAAACTATAGCTATCTACAGAATTTATACTTTCATTATAATTTTTTAACTTTTTAGAATATTTATAAAATAATGCACATTCTGAATCATAAATATCTGGGAATATTACATTTTGAATTATCATAATGATTATTTATAGAATTTTTTTATATATCTATATATTTTTACTAATTTAGGAAATTTTTTCTTTAGTTTATACTTTAAAGTAGTTGTCAATATACATTCATCTATTTTTCTATCAATTATATCATATATAAAATCTTCATAAAATGGTGTTTCTCTGGCATACTTCCACCATAAATCACTTCCTCTCTGACAATGATCTATATCACGCCATGGTCTACAGTGAGTATATCCAGTATAGTGTAATATTTTCATACTACTAATATCTTTTTCTATATACATATGAGGAAATATATTATATTCTGCATCGAAATAATAAATCAAATTTCTTCCTTTCAAATAATAGTGCAACAATGCTTGTGCACAAAAATTTGATTTTTTTAATGTTTTTCCAAATTTTAATATATCATCTAAAATTTTTTCATTTTTCCATTTTTTTAAATTAATCATTACTACACCGGCATTAGAAACATCCTTACCCATTGATTCAAGGCCACTAGGTTTTGCCATTGCAACAACATTATCTTTTATATCAATATTATAAATGTTCGAAATATTACAATTAACTATTGTATCTGTATCTAAATATATAACTTTTTCTGCATCTATTAATTTCTCTGCTAAGAAATATAAATAGTGTGATAATGATATTTCACCCCACATACCCATATTTTGACCATCTAATATTTGAATCATACTTGAACAATCATAGAAATAAATATTAATATTTTTATTACAAAATGTATTTTTTATACTTTCTGTATAATTGAAAATATTTATACTAGATATTTTATTATATATATCAGCATATAAAAAATGTATATTTATTTTTTCATTTTTTAAATTTTTAACAGCGGACATTGCTGTAACTGTGGCATATTTTAAATAGTCAGGAGTGACAGCAAACATTATATTAATATTATTTCTCATATAATTTATTTTTAAGTAATCTTATTTTTATAATATTTTCTTTTATAGAAACATCCATATCGAGATATCTATATAACCACAAACGTCCGCTAAAAATAATATTATCATTTTCATATTCTAATATTTTATATTTATTGTATATATTTTTATTTATTTCCGTACTTACAGGATAATACGGCTCATCCCCCTCCCCTGCAAAACGAGAATACTCCCGGTAAATGACCGTCTTCCCTGTATCTTCCCGTTCCGGATGATAGTGTTTGAATTCGTGTATGCGGGTATAGGGTGTTTCAGGGTCTGCACTGTTGATGACACTGGCGCCCTGATAGTCAGCGCAGTTGTGGCGTTCTATAGTGAAATCCACTGTGCGCCATTCCAAACGGCCAAACCTGTAGTCAAAAAACTGGTCTATGGGACCTGTATAGATGACAAGAGTGTCAGGGCTGATGCTGTCCCGTATGTCAAACCAGTCTGTGTTCAGCTGTACTGTGATATTGGGATGGCTCAGCATGCGCTCAAACATTTTGGCATATCCGTGCAGGGGTATGCCTTCCCAGGTATCGTTGAAGTAGCGGTTATTGTAGTTGTAACGTACGGGCAGGCGGGTGATGATGGATGGGTCCAGCTCTCTGGGGTCTTTTTCCCACTGCTTGAGGGTATAACCACGTATGAAAGCCTCATAGAGCGGCCGACCTATGAGAGAGATGGCTTTTTCTTCCAGATTGCGCGGCTCAGTAATATTCTCTTTGGCGGCTTCTGCCTGTATGAAGGCTTTTGCCTCTTCAGGCGTCAGGTTCAGGCCATAATAGCTGTTGATGGTCTGCAGGTTGATGGGCATGGAATAGATACGGCCCTGATAGCTGGTCCACACTCGGTGCTGATAGGTGTTCCATTCCGTAAAACGGGAAATATACTCCCAGACCTCACGGTTGGAGGTGTGGAAGATATGCGAGCCGTACTTGTGGCACTCAATACCTGTTTCAGAATCAATCTCAGACCAGCAGTTGCCGCCAATGTGATTGCGCTTGTCAATGACAGTCACTGGTCGGTCAAGGTCATTGGCAATACGCTCTGCCATGACAGCGCCTGACAGACCTGCACCAACGATAAGAATGGGTCTGCTCATGCGGCCTCCCAAGGCTGAAAACGCCTCGTCATGCCCTGCTGCAGGGCGCACCAGAGTTTGCAAGTACCCCTTGGGTTACGCTCCAGCAGCGCAGTGAGGGCTGCAGCCCGCAGAAACTCCCACGCATAACGACCATAAGCCAGCACAGACAAGGACTTGCCATCTCGAAGATAGCGCATGACTTCCCAGTAATTGCGCAGAAAATGAAACCGGGAGAAAAGTGATGAGCTCAACAAGGCACGCTTGCCCAGATGCAGGCGTTCTTTGTCCAACTGCTTCACCATGCACACATGATTGAGGTAATAGCAGTCAAAGTGCTCGGCAGCTTTCAGACCCCAGAAGGCGTCATCCCAGCAGATGAAGAAGCGGCTGTCCGGCAGGCCGATTTTTTCAATAACGGCATGGTGCACAAGCGCACCTTCAAAATTGCCGGAGTTGGAAGGTACAAGCGCATCTGCTCCCAACGCAGGCAGGCTGCTCACCCGCCAACGACGCAGGGTCTTACGCGAAATTTTGTATTCAAAGTCAAACAATCGCCCATCAGCACAGCGTTTGGCAGGGTAGAGGCAGCAGGGCCTGCCGATGCTTTTTGCATGCTGCAGAAGCGTTGTCAGGCCGTCAGGCGTGGGCATGACATCGTCATCCATAAGCCACAGCCATTCGTGACCTGCCTCGAATGCCTGCGCCATGCCCTGGGCAAAGCCGCCTGCACCGCCCGTATTGGTGGGCATGTGCGTTACTGTGACCTGAGGATGCTCTTGGGCAAAGTCGTCAAGGTATTCCCGCGTACCGTCTGTGGAGGCATTGTTGACCACATAAATATGCGCCTCTACACCTTGGGCAAGACAGGCATGCAGGGTGTTCTGCAGCATGGCCCGGCGGTTATAGGTGACGATCACGATGGCAACAGATGGGGCTTTCATGCACTCCTCCTGCGTACAAGCAAGAGCCCGCTCAGTCTTCCTTGAAACATCGCAAGACGATAGGCACAAATTTTGGCGGCAAACCTGACTATCTCTACTGGCAGTACAGCCAGCGGATAGACAAGATTCAGAAGTTTGAAGCCAAGAGAAAAGCTGTGCTTTTGCAGCAGATACATGCGGCCCCTGGCATACCCCATGACCTTGCCAATATTGACTGCCTCTGTATGCAGGGCTTCGGGATGCCTGATGGCAGGCGTGGGTATGCGCCAGACCTCATGGCCGTGTGCCATGATACGCAGTACCAGATCAGTTTCTTCGCCACTTTGCCACGGTCCGGCTGTGCCTATGCCCATGCTTTCGTCAAAAAGGCCGCTTTCAACCACAGCACTGCGCCTGAAAAAGAGCGTATAGGAGGGAGCCCTGTGCAGAACCTGCCAGCGTTTTTCCTTGCGGGGAGCGGCAATATCATTGTCACAGATAAGTACGCCACAGCGCCTGTTATTTGCAAAAAAGTACGCAACCGATCGCAAAATATCAGGGGGATACTGACAGTCATCATCAGCAAGGGCAAGTATGTCACCTGTGGCCTCCTCAAGCAGAGCATTACGAGCCTGTGAGAGACTGAGGCGCGGCAGGGCCTTGTGAACAATGGCATAAGGAGGGTTCTGAACAAGACTGGCCGGGTCAATAGGCGTCTCCTGCATGCCTGCAATGAGGGTACAGTCTACGCCCTGCTGCTGACACAAGGAGCGCATAAAGGCCGCAAGTTCGTACGTTCTGCCTTGCGTAGTCACAAGAATCGAGAAGCTGAGTTCCGCCTTTTCCATACCGACGCTGTGCCTCTTACCACCCTGAGCCGTGTCAAAAGTTTGTAAGAAAAGCAATAGCGTCAAACTAAACTAATTGCAAGAAAATTTGTGATGACGGTTTGCAAATTTTAAAGATGGAGGGAAAATATCCTGTTTTTTAATTTCAAATCACTTAACATCCTGCAATGCTGAAAAATCACTGTCCACCACGAAAGAAGAAATCTGCTCCTGCTGCAAAAACATGGCCATATACCACGGCAGATAACGTATCCTGCCTTCCACGGCTATGTTATCCCTGCAAAAAACACAGGCTTTCGCAAGGCCCCACTCACTCACAGCCAGTACGTTGTTCAGGGCAGCATGGCGTTTGTAAGCCCTGCCGGACTTGATCTCCACCGGCAGACACTGCCTGCCCTGCTGCAGGATAAAGTCCAGCTCACCGTACTTCTGCCTGGTGAAATACCAGAGGGGAAAACCGTTCCTTACGAAAATCTGCGCAAAGACATTTTCAAGAATACTGCCCTTATTGATGGAAAGATCGCCGTTCAGGCGGATTCTTCTTCCATTCCAGCAGGTTAGTGTAAAACTGACGACGAAGCATCTCACCTCCCATAGGGCGTGTAACGTTTTTTCGCCTCTTTCACAGCCATTCTGCGACGTTTTTTGAGCTTTTCCAACATCACATTGCGACGTTTTCAGGCTCTCAGCAGTCTTTTCAGAACAAAAAAACCTCCAGCCTGGCATGATCAGTCCAGTCTGGAGGCATGGATCTGTGGGGGGATACTGGCAGCCCTGGCGGCTCAACCACCCAGGTAGGCTTCGCGTATGCTGGCATTGGCCAGCAGGGCTTCGGCACGGTCTTCCATGACCACCCGCCCTACTTCCAGCACATAACCGCGTGTGGCCAGCCTGAGGGCGGCGCGGGCGTTCTGCTCCACCAGCAGCACGGTCACACCACGCTCATTGATGGCCCGTACAGTCTCGAAGATAGAACGCACAAGAAGCGGGGCCAGGCCCAATGAAGGCTCATCCAGCAATAACAGACGCGGCTCGGCCATGAGCGCCCGACCGATGGCCAGCATCTGCTGCTCGCCACCTGAGAGCGTACCTGCAAGCTGCTCCTTACGCTCCAGAAGACGGGGGAAAAGATCAAATATCCACTCCAGCGTACGCTCACTGCGCGCCGCATCGCGGATGCAGAAAGCCCCGAGGCGCAGATTTTCCAGCACGGTCATGGCACCGAAAACCCTGCGCCCTTCGGGCGACTGGGCTATACCAAGGCCCACCACCTCATGGCTGGGCACCTTGAGAAGCGGCTTGCCGTCAAAAAGCATTTCACCTGCAAAGGGCCGCACCAGGCCGCTGATAGAAAGCAGGGTCGTGCTTTTGCCAGCACCGTTAGCCCCGAGAATGGTGACGATCTCGCCCTCATCTACCCTGAGGTCAATACCGTGCAAAACTTCCACGCGGCCGTAGCGCACCCGAATACCAGAAAGGGTCAAAAGCGCCATATCACCACTTCTCGTCGTCAACGCCCAGGTAGGCCTCGATGACCGCAGGGTCGTTGCGTACGGCATCAGGCTCACCATCGGCAATAAGGGTACCGTGCTCCAGCACCACCAGTTTTTCACAAATCTGCATGACCAGCCGCATATCATGCTCAATAAGCAGTATGGTCACCCCACGCGCTCGAATAGCCCGGATGATATCCACCAGTGCGGCGGTCTCCTGATCATTCATGCCACCGGCAGGCTCGTCCAGTATGAGCAGACGCGGGTCAGCAGCCAGGGCCCGGGCCACTTCGAGCAGACGCTGATTACCGTACGAAAGGCCACCGGCAGCCTCATGACAGCGATCGGCAAGACCCACGAAGGCCAGCTCTTCCATGCAGCGAGCCACAGCAGCTTCTTCTTCCCGCCGCATGGCCGGCGTGTGCAGCATACAGGCCAGAAGCCCGGCCCGCATGCGGCAGTGCCGCCCGGCCAGGACGTTTTCGAGCACAGAAAGCTCACTGAAAAGGCGTATGCTCTGAAAGGTTCGGGCAATGCCCAGCTCCACCACCCTGTGCGGCTGGCGGCCTGTGATGACGGCCCCGTCAAAACGGATCTGCCCGCGCTCCGGTGTATAGTTGCCTGTAATACAGTTGAAGACTGTGGTCTTGCCAGCCCCGTTAGGGCCGATGAGGCCCACGATACTGCCTTCATCCACGGTGAAGGAAAGATCGTTGACGGCAATGAGCCCGCCAAAGACCTTGGTCACCTCATGCAGTGCAAGCAGGCTCATGAGCGCCCTCCCTGACCTGCAGCAGCGGCAGAAGGTGTGGCCACAGGGTAGCGTCGCGGCCCTGGGGGCAGCAGGCCCTGCGGCCGCCATATCATCATCAGCATCATGGCCAGACCAAAGACAAGCATGCGCGCGTCAGAAAACTCGCGCAGCACCTCAGGCAGACCTATGAAGAGAAAGGCGCTCACCAGCACACCCAGCTGACTGCCGCCGGAGAGGATGACCACAGCAAAGATGATCACCGACTCCATGAAATTGAAGGATTCCGGAGCGATGGTGGTCATCTTGGCTGCGTAGAGCGTACCGGCCATACCTGCCCAGAAAGCCCCCAGCACAAAGGCTGTCAGCTTGTAACGGCTCACATTGATACCGCAGCCCTCGGCGGCGATATCATCAGCCTTGATGTAATTAAGGGCCCGCCCAAAGCGGGAGCGCCACAGGCCGTAGAAAAGCACAATGCTCGCGCCCACCATGCCCCAGACCAGATAGTAGAAATGGATGCTCTTGACGATACGAAAACCAAGGAAGCGCGGCCTGGCAATGCCAAAAATACCGTTGGAGCCACCAGTCAGGCCAAAGACGTCATTGAGCAGAGCAATGCGCACTATCTCCACTATACCGATGGTCACTATCAGCAGGTAGTCACCACGCAGATGGATGATGGGCCTCGCTACCAGCATGGCAAAAAAGGCGGCAGCCGCACCGGCCAGCGGCATGGTCAGAAAAATGGGCCACTGATAGAGGGTATTGCAGATGGCAGTGGTATAGGCCCCCACGGCAAAAAAGGCCGCATGCCCCATATGAAAGATGCCTGCCTGCCCCAGTATGACATTGAGCGAGAGAGACAGCAGGGCGTAAAGGCCGATCATCACGCAGACGTCGGTCCAGTAGGCGTTGCAGAACAGGGGCAGAACGCAGATCAGTGCGCCGAGCGCCAGAGAAAAAAGCGTGCGCGTCATAGCTTGTCCGCCGTGCGTTCGCCCAGGATGCCCGTGGGTCGGATGATCAGAATGAGGATAAGCACCAGAAAGGCAATGGCGTCCTTCCAGGCAATGGCTATGTAACCGGCAGCCAGGGCTTCAATAACGCCCAGCAGCAGACCGCCCAGCATGGCCCCGGGTATATTGCCTATACCGCCGAGAATGGCAGCCGTGAAAGCCTTGAGACCATAGGACCAGCCCATGGTAAAATCTATCTGGCCGTAGTAGATACCCACCATCAGCCCTGCAGCACCACCAAGCCCGGGACCTATAAGAAAGACCAGAGAGATGATCCTGTCGACATTGATACCCATGAGCTGCGCCGCACCGGGGTCGATGGCCACGGCCCTGATGGCCGCGCCAATGCGCGTACGCTGTATGAAGGCCCACAGACCCAGCATGAGCATTATGCTGGCCGCAATGACCAGAAGGCGCACCCCGGGCACGTTCATGCCGAAGAGATGCACGGTAAAGTCAGGCCGCAAAAAATCAGGATACACATAGACCCGTGCGCCGTAGAGCAGCATGACCGCATTCTGAAAAAAGATGGACGCACCCAGCGCCGAAACCACGGCAGACAGTCGCCCGGCATGGCGCAGAGGGCGGTAGGCCGCGCGCTCAAGCAGAAAACCGATCAGCGCTACCAGCAGGGCCACCATGATGAAGACCGCCAGCACTGCCAGAGGCACGGGCAGAAGGCCCGAAAGATTGCAGCTGACCAGCAGGGTCAGGCCCAGATAGGCACCGATGGTGAACAGATCGCCATGAGCAAAGTTGATGAGCTTGAGCACACCATAAACCATGGTATAACCCAGAGCTACCAGTGCATAGATGCCGCCCACGGCAAGACCGTTGAGAACTTGTTGGAGGAATTGTTCCATTGCTGCGCGTCAGGATTCAGACAAAAAGCCCAGCCCGCCGGCCACACGGTGCAGCCGGCGGGCAAAGCAGGCATTCCTGCCTATTTGGGCTGCAAAACAAAAGCGCCGCTGGCGTCTACCTTATAGGTACGGTAAAACTCGCCCACGCGGTCACCCTTGGCGTCAAAACCGAGGCTGCCAGACAGACCGGGCATACCCTTGAGCTGCTTGAGCCAGGCTGCCATGGCTTCAGGCTCTGCCTTGCCGGCAGCCAGCGCAGCCTCAATGGCCTTGAAGGCGTCCCCGGCCAGTACGGCCCATACCGATACGGGCACGGTATCATACCTTGCCTTGAAGGCTTTCAGAAAAGAAGCGGCCTCAGGGCTGTCCATATCCTGCGGCAGTGGCGGGCTGATAAAGAAGTAACCGGCAGCGGCCTCAGCCCCGGCGATCTTGACCAGGTCCTGATGGTTGGCCGCGTCACCGCCCATCATGGGCACATTCCAGCCCATTTCCTTTTTCTGGCGCAGCAGCATGCCTGTCTCTGGGTAATAGCCGGTAAAGAAGACAAGATCCGGCCCGGCGGCCTTGAGCTTGGTCAGAATGGCGGTATAATCGCGCTCTCCGGGGGTCAGCGCATCAAAGAAAATCACCTTCACGCCTGCGGCTTCCAGAATGGCGCGGCTTTCTTCGGCCAGACCCTTGGCGTAGGAAGAATTGTCATGCAGCAGGGCCACAGCCTTGTAACCACCCTTGACGATAGCGGCGGCAGCGGCCTTGCCCTGCGCGTCGTCGCGCGGGCAGGTACGGAAGAAGAGGGGCAGGCCCTTTTCGGTCAGGCGTACACTGGTAGAACCGGTACCGATCTGCACCAGGCCGGATTCATCAAGAATGTTCTGGCTGGCCTCGGTCACAGCCGAGCCATAGGTGCCGATAACGGCCAGCACTTCTGAGGATGCCAGCTTCTGAGCGGCCAGAGCAGCTGTACGGGGGTCACCCGCATCGTCTTCCACCACCAGCGTCACTTTCTTTCCGTTGATGCCGCCCCGGGCATTGGCCTCATCGACCAGCAGAGACACGATATTCTTCATGTCCTGCCCTTCAGAAGCCCACGTGCCGGTCAGCGGGCACATCAGACCGATTTTGAAGTCCCCCGCCCAGGCGACAGCAGGCAGCAGGAGCGCCAGTACTGCAAGGCATGACAGGATCTTTTTCATATAACCCCCTGATATCAAATAAGAAACGATTCAGCGAGCAGATATCTTACCCCAAAAATCAAGAAAGCAAAAGCCCCTTTACACCGACGCGGCAGACAGGGCCTGCCGCAATCTGCAGCGCTTGCCCCGGGGCGAGGCATCGGCGACTTTTTGCTTGACAAAAATTTCTGTCACATCCATAAATCTCGCTCCCTGTCGGGCCTCTCGACAGGGTGCTTTTTTTATTTTAGACTGGTTGTGTATCAGCAGTGACAAAAAACTGCTGACAATTCTTGCTTTGCAGGCCGGACCCAGTACCGTTCCACTGTTTCGGAAGACGCGGCTCTCTCTACCTCCTCACCCCGCTCTGCCGCGGCGCTGCCGGTCTCACTACCCATCAGGTTTTATGCCCTTCCGGGGGTATACCCAAGGAGACTCCATGCGGTTCACTTTTGATAAGGCCGCCTGCCAGAACACCCGCAGAGCCCTGCGCAAGGAATGGCTGTTGACCAATGGCCTGGGCGATTATGCCTCCAGCAGCATTCTGGGCTGCAATACCCGTAAATATCACGGTCTGCTGGTGGCCAACACCATGCACGGCAGACAGGTCCTGCTTTCGACCCTTGAAGAATCAGTGGTGGGCGGTAGCAAGGAGTTCTTTCTCTCCACCCGTCAGCACCCCAGCATGCTCCATCCCTGCGGCTATGAATATCAGGAAAGCTTTCAGCAGGAAGAATGGCCCTGTTTCACCTACCGGGTAGGTGATGTGCGCATACGTCGCGAGATGTTCATGCTGCCCGGGCAGACCCGCCTCCTCATACGCTGGACAGTGGAAGGCCCGTCCAGGGTGCCCCCTTTGACCCTGCGTATCAAGCCCCTGCTGGCCTACCGTGGCTTTCACGAGCTGAGCCGTGTCAATTCCGCCCTGCGTGTACGCACCAGCCCGGCAGAACGGGGCTTTGGCATTGCCCCCTATGAAGGCATGCCACCGCTCTTCATACAGGCCGGCAGCCAGTGCGATTTTCTGCCGTCGCCTGACTGGTACTACAATATAGAATATCTTGAAGAGCGTGCCCGTGGCTTTGCTGACAGTGAAGATCTTTTCCAGCCCGGCATCATGGAAATACCTCTGCCCGCCCTGCCTCAGGGCGGCAGCGTCTGCCTGTGTGCGGGCACAGCCCCCTGTCAGGACGACCTTGAAGAACTCTGGCAGGAGCAGACCCGCAACAGGCCTGTCAGAAAGCACACGCACAGGGGCCTGGCAGGGCACCTGGCCGATGCTGCCGGGCAGTTCTGCATCACTGGCCCTTCCGGCCGCGAATCCATACTGGCCGGTTATCACTGGTTTGATGCCTGGGGCCGCGATACCCTTATTGCCCTGCCGGGCCTGACCTTCTGCACCGGACAGACAGAGCTGGGTCTGCGTGTGCTTGAGCAGGTGGCAGCCAGCCAGAAAAACGGCCTGACGCCCAACTGCTTTGCCGAAGACGGCAACCATGCCTGGAACTCAGCAGACGCCTCCCTCTGGTATGCCTTTGCGGTGCAATGCTATCTGCAGGCCCACCCCGAAGGCCTGGCCTGGGTGCATGAACACGCCTGGCCAGCGCTGAAGGCCATTGTCACTGGCTATCGGCAGGGGCCGGGCATGGATATCTTTGTAGATGACCATGGCCTGCTGCACGCAGGCAACGCCCAGACACAACTGACATGGATGGACGCCCAGGCCAGAGGTGTGCCGGTCACACCGCGCCACGGCTGCCCGGTAGAAATCAATGCCCTCTGGTACAATACTCTGGCTTTTGTGGATCACCTGGCAGGTCAGTTCCGCGAGCCGGAATGGGAGGGTACCAGGGCCCTGCGCGGCCTGCGGTCGGCCTTTTTCGAGCATTTCTGGGTGGCGCGTGACGGCGGCTACCTGGGCGATGTCTGGCGTGATGGCATGCTGGACCAGAGCATACGCCCCAATCAGATTCTGGCTGTCTCTCTGCCCTATCCGGTACTGGAAGAGCAGCATCAGCCACAGGTGGTGGAATGCGTGCGCAACAAACTGCTCACTCCCTACGGCCTGCGCACCCTTTCACCTGACAATCCGCAGTACAGGGGGCGCTATGAAGGCGGACCGGACCAGCGCGACGCGGCCTACCATCAGGGCACGGTCTGGCCGTGGCCCCTGGGGCATTACACTGACGCGCTGCTGCGCGTGGCCTGGGATGTGGACGGGGCGGTACAGTCCCTGCTGAACAGAGTGACCCCGCTTTTCACCGAGCATCTGGCCCGTTCAGGCCTGGGCACCATCTCAGAGGTTTTCGACGCTTCACCGCCCTACCGGGCACACGGCTGCATTGCCCAGGCCTGGAGCGTGGCAGAGGTGCTGCGCATGCTCATCCGCCTCAGGAAGGCCGCCCCTGCCGTTTACGCGACATGGGAGGAAAAGACAGCCCGTCTGCTGCATAACCCCACGGGAGATACGGCAGGCATCTGCCGTGTAACCCTGACACTTGACTAAAGCTTAACCATGCCGACTGTCTTCAGCGGCATGATGAGGATACAGACATGCGAGTGCTCATGTTCGGCTGGGAGTTTCCGCCGCATATCAGCGGCGGCCTGGGTACGGCCTGCTATGGCATGACCCGGGCCCTGGCCAAAAAAGGCGCGGAGATCATTTTTGTGCTGCCGCGCGTAGGAGAAGGTGATAGCCCAAAAGGGCACTTGCCCAATGACTTTCTGCGCATACGCCCTGCCTCAGGCACATATATCAGTCAGACCATGAGCCAGCGTATGAGCCATGCCGGGCAGGATATCTGGCAGGAAAACATCCGCTACCGCTCGGTGGACAGCCTGGTCTTTCCCTATATGACAGCCGAGAGCTATGAAGAGTCCATGCGCTGGGTGCAGCACGCCCACAGCGCCGGGCATGAGGAGTTCCGCCACTGGTCGGGCGTACCCTTCACTTACAGCCTCAAGGGCGGATACGGGCCTGACCTCATGACCGAAGTCAGCCGTTACAGCCAGCTGGCCGGGGCCATAGCTGCAGAAGAAAACTTCGATGTCATCCATGCCCATGACTGGATGACCTATCCGGCAGGCATGCTGGCCAAAGCCCTCACCGGAAAACCTCTGGTGGTGCACATCCACGCTACTGAGTACGACCGCAGCGGCGAGAACATCAATACCATTGTGGCCGGCATCGAACGGGCAGGCCTGCTGGCAGCCGACAAGGTCGTGGCTGTCAGCCGCCTCACGCGCAAAATGGTCATAGAGCGTTACGGGGTGCCGCCGGAAAAGGTGGTGGTGGTCTATAATGCCGTGGCCCGGCATGAAGTGGAACGCCGTTATGAGATCCCGCCGCGCATCCGCCATGAGAAACGGGTGCTCTTTCTCGGGCGCGTGACCTTTCAGAAAGGTCCGGAATATTTCATGGAGGCCGCCCGCCTGGTGCTGGAAAAGATACCCAACGTACGCTTTTTCATGGCCGGCAGCGGCGACATGCTGCCGCAGCTCATCCGGCGCGCCGGTCAGCTGCGTATAGGCAACCGTTTCCACTTTGCCGGTTTTCTGCGCGGCGAGCAGGTAGACCGCATGTTCGCCCTGAGCGATCTCTACGTCATGCCGTCTGTGTCAGAGCCTTTCGGCATCACGCCCCTGGAAGCCATGCTTTATGACGTGCCAGTGCTGCTCTCCCGCCAGTCGGGTGTTTCAGAGGTGCTGGAGCACGCCCTCAAGGCAGACTTCTGGGATACCCGCGACATGGCCGACAAGATCTGTGCTGTACTGCGTTACCCGCGCCTGGCGCAGGAACTGGTCAAGAACTGCCGTGAAGAAATGAAATCCATCCGCTGGGAAAATGCGGCGGATGAACTGATACTTGTTTACCGCAACGTCACTGGAGGCAACTGATGCCGACCCTCTGCCTTTGCTACGCCGTCCATGAGCCCTATCGTCTGCGCCGTTATACGGTCTTTGATATGGGCCAGAACTCCATGTATGAAGATGACGACCACAACTGCGATGCCCTGCTGCATGTGGCCCGTACCTGCTATCTGCCCATGAACGAACTGCTGCTGCGGCTCTTCCGCCGTTACGGCAAGGCCTTCAGGCTGGCTTTTTCCATTTCGGGCACAGCGCTGGATCAGTTCGAACAGTATGCCCCTGAAGTACTGGACAGCTTCAAGGCTCTGGCCGATTCGGGCTGTGTGGAATTTCTGGCCGAAACAGCCCCGCACTCTCTGGCCTTTCTTTATTCTCGGGAAGAATTCGACCTTCAGGTCAAGGCACACTGCCGCCGCATCAAAAGCCTTTTTGGCGTCAAACCTGTGACCTTCCGCAATACCGAACTGGTCTACAACAATGACCTGGCGGCAGCCCTGCAGGATATGGGTTTCAAGGCTGTGCTGGCCGAAGGGGCTGATCATGTGCTTGGCTGGCGCAGCCCCAACTGGCTGTACCGCCCTGTCAATGCGGAAAAGATCGGCCTCCTGCTGCGCAACTCCTCACTGTCAGCCGACATCGGGGCGCGCTTCAGCCAGCAGTCCTGGGATCAGTGGCCTCTTACGGCTGAAAAATATGCCGCGTGGTGTCACAGCTTTGCGGGTGAGTCTGAAGTTCTCAATATTTTCAATGACTATCATTCCTTTGGTCTGCGCAATACGGCGTCGTCAGGCATCTTCGACTTCATGGAAGCCCTGCCTGCCGCAGTTCTGGCCCATAAGGATTTCAGCTTCTCCACCCCTGCCGAAGTGGTGAAAAAGCTCAGGCCTGTGGGTGAGGTAGATGTGCCGCAGTTCATGTCCTGGGACGATGAGGGTGCTGACCTTACGGCCTGGCTGGGCAACGACATGCAGAAAGACGCCATACACGCTCTCTATGCCCTGGCGTCGCGTGTACGCAAGGTGGATGATCCGGCCTTACATCGTGATTTCGAACGTCTGCAGACTTCTGATCACTTTCACTATATATCCACCAAGTGGTTTGCCAACTTTGTACCTGACAGGCCCAATCCCTTCCAGAGCCCGTATGACGCCTATATCGCCTTCATGAACGTGCTGGCAGACCTTGAAATGCGCCTCAATGCCGCAGAAGAGGCCCATCGTTCACAGCCCAGGGGCAGAAAGGCCCAGACATCTGGTACCCGCAAGACAGGCGGGAGCGGTGATACAAAGGCAGGTACAGACAGAGCGTCAGCCACAAGCAGAAAAAAGGCCTAGTATTCAAGAGCAAGGAGATTGTATGGAGTTCAACAAGGCCCCGGTGACGCTGTTTGAAGTCAGCTGGGAAGTGTGCAACAAGGTTGGAGGTATCTATACCGTAGTCAGCAGCAAAGCTCTGCAGGCCGTGGAAAACTTCGGCGAAGACTACTTTCTGCTGGGGCCAAGTCTGCAGAACATGTCACAGAGTGGCACCCATCCCGAATTTGAAGAGACGGATGAGCACATCTGGGACTCTCTGCGTCTGGCCCTGAACTCCAGAGATCTCAAGTGTCGCCTGGGCCGCTGGAACATACCCGGCAGGCCCAAGGCCATACTGGTGGATTTTGAAAAGCGCTATGCCAGCAATCAGCTGCTGTATGACCTGTGGAAAAACTTCGGTGTAGACTCGCTTTCCGGTGGCTGGGACTATATTGAACCGGTCATGTTCTCTTCGGCCTGTGGTGAGGTCATACAGGCCATACACGAAACACTGGTACAGCCCCTGGGCGGTCGCTCGGTAGCACACTTTCACGAATGGATGTGCGGTGCCGGCCTGCTCATGCTGAAAAAGAAAGCCCCGGGCATTGCCACGGTCTTCACCACACATGCCACCATGCTTGGCCGGGCACTGGCCGGCAGCGGGCGCGACATCTACAGTAATCTGCGCAGCATCAATCCAGCCAGAGAGGCCGCTGCACAGAATATTACCGCCAAGTGGTCCATGGAAAGTACCAGTGCCCGTGAGGCTGACGCCTTCACTACCGTAAGCCCCATTACCGGCGAAGAGTCTGCTGTCTTCCTGGGCCGTCAGCCTGATGTCATTACGGTCAACGGGCTGGACATGCGCGTCATCCCCGACTATTCGGAGGATCGCACAGCGCCTCTGGCGCATCGGGCCAGGCTTATCGGTGCGGCAGAGCGCTTCCTGCGCTGCAAACTGCCGGAAAATACGCGCATCTTCGCCATATCCGGACGATACGAGCTGCACAACAAGGGGATCGATATTTTTCTGGAGGCTCTGGCCCAGGCAGAGAAAAGCCTGGCCGGAACAGACACGACCATCCTGGCTCTCTGCCTGGCCATGGGGGGCCATACCGGCCCCAATATCGATGCCATTGAAGGAAGGGAAGGAAGCAGTGACCACGGCCTGCCCTTTATCTGCAGTCATCATGCATGGAATGCCCCGCAGGATCCCATCATCAATGCCTGCCGTCGTCTGGGCCTGAACAACCATGCGGAAAACAGGGTCAAGGTCATCTTTGTGCCTGCCATGCTTAACGGGCACGACGGTTTTCTGAATATGCCCTATGAAGATGTCATCGCCGCCTGCGATATGGGCTTCTTCCCCTCGTGGTATGAACCCTGGGGCTACACGCCGCAGGAATGCGCGGCCTGGTCTGTACCTACGCTGACCACTGACCTGTCTGGTTTCGGCATGTGGGTGCGTGAATTTGCTCAGAAAGAAGATCAGAACAAGACCGGCGTTCTGGTCATGCCAAGACGCGGCTTCAACGATAAGCAAAGCGTCATCAGCCTGCATCAGAATATTGTGGACGCCGCCACCTGCCCGGAAGACACTCTGGCCCAGTGGCGAAAAAAAGCCAGGACTCTGACCGAACATACCTCCTGGAGCTATTTTTTCAGCCACTATCTCCAGGCTTTCGAAAAAGCACTGGAAATAGCCACCCTCCGCATTGACGGTGAGGAGGAAGAAGGTACCGGCATGAGTCGTGTGCTGACGGCTTCCTCGTCGGCTACGCCCTTCCTGCGGCCTATCATGGCTGTGGCTGAAATACCGCCGGCTCTGGAACGCCTGCGTGACCTTTCGCGCAACCTCTGGTGGTGCTGGAGCGATAAGGCCAAGGCCCTTTTCATGGGCCTCAACCCCCAGCTCTGGGCCAAATGCCACAATCCCATCCGCATGCTGGAGGAGGTAGACGGCAAACGCCTCAACTATCTGATCTATAATGAAGAATACATGCGCACTTACGACAGTGTGCTTGCCGAATTCGATACCTATATGTCTGAACCGCCGCAGGCCATGAGCGAGCATGTGACACCGCAGCATCCCATCGCCTACTTTTCTACCGAATACGGCATCAACGAGTCTGTGCCCATCTATTCCGGTGGCCTTGGTGTGCTTTCAGGAGATCACCTCAAGTCTGCTTCTGACCTGGCCATCCCACTCATCGGTATAGGTCTGCTTTACAAAAACGGCTATTTTCAACAGGTTATTGATGCTCATGGCCGCCAGATAGCCACCTACCCTGTTAACAGGCAGGACCATCTGCCCATAGAACAGGTCTGCGACCATGCCGGCGAAGCCCTTTATGTGCATCTGGAGCTGCCCGGGCGCATCCTTTACGCCAAGATATGGAAAATACAGGTAGGGCGTGTACCCCTCTATCTGCTGGATACGGACAGTCAGCGCAATACCGAGGAAGACCGCCATATTACTGATCGGCTGTACGAGGCCAACCGTGAAATCCGCCTTCTGCAGGAAATACTCCTGGGCATGGGCGGTCTGCGCATGATCCGTGCCTTGGGCCTGACGCCCCATGTCTATCATATGAATGAAGGGCATTCGGCCTTCCTGGTCATCGAGCGACTGCAGGAATGCATGGCCATGGGCATGAGCTATGAAGAAGCTACAGTGCGGGTACGCTCCAATACTGTCTTCACCACACATACGCCCGTGCCTGCGGGCAATGAATCCTTCTCCCTGGATCTTGTGGAGCGCTATTTCCGCAGCATCGCTGCCAATCTCGGCCTCTCCTGGCAGCAGTTCGTACAGCTGGGGCAGATGGAGGGCGGCAACAGTCATTCCTTTGAAATGACTGTTCTGGCCCTGCGCCTTTCCTCCTGGGCCAACGGCGTCAGCCGCATGCACGGTGAAGTGTCGCGCCATATGTGGAACAAGCTCTGGAAAAGCCTGCCCCTGGCCGAAACGCCCATCACCCACGTGACCAACGGCATCCATACGCCCTCCTACGTCGGCATCCATATGAACGCCCTGCTTGACCAGTACCTGGGGCCGGACTGGATACAGGCCAAACCTGATGACCCTGTCTGGGACAAGGTTGATCAGATCCCCGATGAGCTCTACTGGAGTACGCGCATGGCGCAGAAGGAAAATCTGCTCTCAGCCCTGCGTGCGGGCATCCCTGCCTTTGCACAAAAATTCCAGCTGGGGCCGGAGGCACGGCAGCGAATGGAGCTCCCGCTCAGGCCAGACACCCTCATCATCGGCTTTGCCAGACGCTTTGCGCCCTACAAACGTGCCACACTGCTTTTTGCTGACCCTGACCGTCTAGCGCGCATTCTCAACGATCCCAAACGGCCTGTCTGCCTGGTTTTTGCAGGCAAGGCCCACCCGGCTGATGAGGCGGGCATCAACCTGATCCAGGAAGTTCTGCGGCTGAGCCGGGATGAACGCTTCCTGGGCAGAATATTCTTTATGGAAAACTACAGCCTGGCGACATCGCGTCTGCTTTCACAGGGGTGCGACGTCTGGCTGAATACCCCGCGTCGCCCGCACGAAGCTTCAGGTACCAGCGGCATGAAACTGCCGGTCAATGGCGGCATCAATCTGAGTATTTCTGACGGCTGGTGGTGCGAAGGGTATAACCGTGAAAACGGCTGGACTATCGGACCTGTTCTCACGACGGAACTGCCCGACGACAAACAGAATGATTATGACGATGCCGAAGCCCTGTACAAGCTGCTGGAAGGCGCTGTGGCCCCGCTGTACTACGATCTGAATCCGGCAGGCCTGCCTGCCAACTGGATAGCCATGTCCAAACGCTCTCTCAAGAGCCTGACGGCCATGTACAGCAGTAATCGCATGCTGACAGACTATGCGCGTGAAGCCTATCTGCCTGCAGCCAGACGACGCGATCAGCTTGCAGAAAACGACTGGGCCCTGTGCAAAAATGTGGCTGCCTGGCAGGCCGAGGTACCTGCCCGTTTCGGCACCCTCAAGCTGGAAGAAATTATTATCAGCGGGGCCAAGGGCAATACCATGACCTGCGGTGAGCCCATCCATGTGCGCCTGCATCTGCATCTGGGAGAAATGAAAGTGGAAGAAATTCAGGTGCAGCTGGTCATCGGGCGCTGCTACCATAATGGCAACTTCCGCAGCAAACCGGAAGTCCTGCGCCTGGAACCGCGCCCGGCAGACCATGGCGACGGTGGCATGAACTACTCTGCCAGCTATACTCCCTCACACAATGGTCAGTATCGCTACGGCATACGGGTTATCCCTGTCTGCAAGGGACAGTCCACCATCCTGGACAGCGGCCTGGTGCTCTGGGCATAGAAACCGGCATATATCTGAACACGTCAAAGGCCGCTCTACCCATAATGGTGGAGTGGCCTTTGCTTGCAATAACAGATTTTCGTTTTATTGGCTCCTATACATACGCGTCATCCTGTGCCAGATGGCAGCGTACATAATCGTCTACGCCTTCCTCCAAGGATGCAAAACGTACAGGGCAGCCCGTGGCTCTGAGGCGTGTCATGTCAGCGCAGGTATAACTTTGGTACTTGCCGTGCAGTTCGGCAGGCATATCCACATAGTCAATGGCACAGGGACGACCCATGGCGGCAAAGACGGCACGGCCCAGATCATTGAAACTGCGGGCCTGCCCTGTTCCCACATTGAAGATGCCGTTCACAGAAGGCGTCTCCAGCAGCCAGAGCATCAGTGCCGCACAATCCTTGACGTACACAAAGTCACGTTTCTGTTCACCATCAGCCAGACCAGACACATCAGACTTGAAAAGGCGCAGGCGCCCACCCTCACCTATCTGCCGGAAGGCCTTGACGACCACGCTTTGCATGGGACCCTTGTGGTATTCATTGGGGCCATAGACGTTGAAAAACTTGAGACTGACCACGTCTGTCTCAAGGCCGTGCCGTAAAAACCACAGGTCGAAAAGCTGCTTGGAATAGCCATACATGTTCAGTGGCTTCAGCTGTGATATTTGTGCCGGATCATCACTGAAGCCCCTGCTGCCGTCACCATAGGTGGCAGCAGAACTGGCATTGATGAAACGCGCACCTCTGTCCAGGGCAAAACGGCACAGATCCCGACTGTAATGAAAATTGTTTTCCATCAGGAAGTCAGCATCGCGCTCAGTCGTGGAAGAACAGGCCCCCAGATGAACCACTGCCTCCACCCGCCAGGGCAGAGCATCACGCTGGAAAAGATCAAGAAAACGTTCACGCTGCAGATAATCCGCATAACGGGCCTTGACCAGATTGCGCCATTTTTCAGTACTGGCCAGATTATCCACAACAATGATGTCATCCCGCCCGGCAGCATTCAACTGCCGTACGAGCACACTGCCTATAAACCCTGCCCCGCCAGTAATGACCAGCATGCCGTTTCCTCCGCTATGGCTTTGCCGCAGACCTCACACGATTACGACTGCAAGTATACGAAGCATGCCTCCATACAGCAAGCTCAGAGCAGATATGTTTGCAGACTGTTGAAGAGCCAGCCTGCCAGTGTGAATACCACCCACAGGTACACGATGAACAGAGCTTGTAACCTGAAAGTCATGATGCGGTGCAGCATGATGAACTCCGGGATGCTTGCAGCCACGGAACTCATGCAGAAGGCCAGTGTGGTCCCCAACGGTAAGCCCTTGAGCAAGAGACTTTCCATGACCGGGACGATGGCGCTGACATTGGAGTACAGGGGAATGCCCATCAGTACGGCAGCAGGTACTGTCCACCAGTCATGAGCACTGAAATATGCTGCAAACCAGTCTTCGGGCACAAAACCGTGCAGGACAGCACCGGCCGCCACGCCAGTGACGACCCATAGCCAGATACGATGCAGGATACCGCACATCTCACCCCAGGCAAAGCGATGCCGCTGCCGCAGGGTCAGATGGCGTCTTTTTTCGCCCGGCTTGAGCTCCTGCAGGCCCTGCGTCTTGTGTGCGCCTTCCAGTATATCGGGCTGCAACCAGCGTCCGGCCCTGACAACATCCATGAGCAGACCGCCAAGTATGCCTGCCATCATGCCCGTACTCACATAGATGACGGCAAATTTCCAGCCCAGCAGGTTCCACAGTAAAACGATCGCTATCTCATTGATGAGAGGAGATGTGATCAGAAAGGCCATGGCGATACCCACAGGGATACCGGCAGACGTGAAACCCAGAAAAAGCGGCACACTGGAACACGAACAGAAGGGTGTCACTGCCCCGAAGAGGGCAGCGAAAACATAGCCCGGAGCACGCCCCCTGCCTGCAAGGACCTCCCTGATGCGCTCCATCCGTAAGGAGGCGCGCAACCAGCTGATACCGTAGATGAGGGCCACCAGCAGCAACAGGATCTTTGCCGTATCATAGAGAAAAAAAGCCAGGGCGGCTCCACCCTGCGAAGACGCCTCAAGGGAAAGCAGCTTGTAGACCAACCAGTTGGCAAAAGGCGAAATGCCCTGATAAAGCAGCCACCAGACAGCACTGAAAACCAGGAGAAGAAAAATATAGCGGATATTCCATGTCTTGTCTCCATCATCAGTGCCAATGCTGTTTGTCGGGCGCTGTCCGGCACAGCAACAGGTCATGGCCTCGTCCGCCCTGGGGATGGAAAACGAAGGCTGCTTTTTCACGACAGGTCTGGAAGAATGTTCTGACATGGGCTTCTCCTTCATATATTTCCTTTTTGGCAAATAAGCCAAATATAGAACAAAAAAAATTATTTTGCCTTGATCATCCTGACCTGAGAAAGTACCCGCTGCTCTATCAGGGCACCGGTGCAGGCCAGGAAGTTATCCAGACATCCCAATGTCAAACGATAGTACATGCTTGTGCCACGCTTTTCACTGCTCACGACGCCAGCATCACGCAATACGGAAAGATGCTTGGAGACAGTAGAAATATCATCGCCCACCAGTGCCTGCAGGTCGCATACACATTTCTCGCCCCTGCGCAGGACATCAACCATGAGCAGACGGCTGGGATGACCGAGAGCTTTGAAAATTCTGGCTTGCGCCGCGATATAGCGTTTGTAGTCGTCGTCCATATATTATTGACTTTTTGGCAAAATAGCCACAAAATGGTTTTTTGTCAATCTCCGTGCTATGTAGATTGATGATTCAGGAGTAAAGCCATGCTTGACGAAAAATTTACCGGCAATGGCAAGGTGTTGCTTCTGGCTGGTGGTGGAAAGATATATACCGACATTGCGGCCCGTTTCGTGCGCAGTGAGCGCGAGCTGGAAGAAATCGTAGCTTCGCCCTACTCCAGACAGATCGTACGCAACATCCTGTCAAGCGGTCACAGGGCCGCCCTGGAGTTCGATTTCTTCATTTTCGCTGTCGAAGGATATTCACGCGTCACCGAGACGCAACTGGTACGCAAACGTCTGGCCTCCTACCTCATCAAATCCGGCCGGGCCGAACTGGGCGGCAAGCGGCGCTTCTCAGTGGTCTACCCCTCTCGTGTGGCAGATTTTACCACTGCTGTCACTTTGCCTGACGGTCACACGGTACAGCTCAGCGGACGGGAGCTGGCCGATCTGACACGACAGTGGTATGACGCCGGTCTTGCTCAGGGTCTGCCTGAAGAGGAGTTGCGCTACCTCAAACCTCAGGCTACAGAATTCAAGGGTATCATCGGCATGAACGCGCATGCCCTGCACGACTGGTTTTCCATACGCTGCTGCCGTAACGCACAGGCCGAGATACGCGATCTTGCCTGGAAAATGCTGCGCCTGTGCCGTAATGCTGCGCCAGATCTCTTTGAAGGCGCGGGCCCCAGCTGTGCACAACTGGGCTACTGCCCTGAAAACAGCCTGCAGAACGTACGCTGCAAAGGGCATATGCCTACCAGGGACGAAGCACTCAATCTGTTGCGGAATCGTGAAGTTCAGACCCCTTTTGAAGAGATGTGCGGGGAGCAGCACTGATCTGCGGGCCATTGACGACAGCACCTATCATGATGCCCAGATGGCACATGGCCAACGCCAGCCACCAGATGCGGTAGAAATTGTGCCCGAAGATGCCGTTGACCAGCCAGCCCGCATAGCCCAGCCAGAACCAGGCCGCCAACCGCCAGTACAGACTGCTGGCCCTGCTGGCATATTCGGCCAGCACACCCGAACGAATACGCCTGTAGCCCCACCAGAGAAAACCCAGAAGAAAAGTCATGCCCAGACAGAAGCCTACCAGACCGTGGGCATAGAGCATATCCAGGTAGAGATTGTGGGGATGGCTGATGGTAATGACGTCTTTCTCTGGCGTCAGCCCCAGAGAGCGAAAGGCTGTATTGTACTGCCCTGCCCCGGCCCCCAGCCAGGGATGCTCCAGAAAAACGCGCCAGCCCAACTCCCAGAGGCTCCAGCGACCATCGTCGATGAACTGCTCAAGGCTCATACGCCGTGGCTGCCAGCAGGCAAAGAGGGCAAAGACCGGCATGGGCCACAGAATCAGCCTCCAGTCAAAGCGCTGACGCCGCAAAAAGGCCCAGAGCCCCAGACTTGCGGCCACCGCCAGTATGCCGCTGCGCGCTGCCGCCCCCTGCAGGAGGAAAAATGCCGGGAGCAGTACCGCCAGCCAGAGGAAGGCACTGGCAACAGCGTCCAGCTGACGGCGCAGAATATGCCAGAGAGCAAAGGATGGGATCAGGGCCAGGGCAATATAGTTACCTACCGTGTAATCGCCGAGACTGCCTGTCAGGCGTCCGCTGTTCATGGTGTAGCCCATGATGAAATCCCGCCCCGTCAAAGCCTGCCATACACCGTCTACCCCCTGCCAGAAACAGGCTGCCACACAGGCCCAGACCAGACGCCGCAGATCCTTTTCACTGCGTACACATTCCATGGCAATGATGGGCAGGATAAAACCCTTGTTGATACCAGTGCCCGCATGCCAGAGCGATGCGAAAACATTCTCCGAGCAAAAAATGCCGATGGCGATCATCAGCCAGAGGCAGTAGAACAACGGCTTGATCGCCAGACGGCGCCAGACGCTGTTTTGCCATTCATGGCGATAGTAGAGGAGCAAAAAAGCCAGGCAAAGCAGTGGCATGACTTCACGCATGCCATAGCCTATGGGGAAGACAGCCAGCGAGGACCAGAACGACCAGAAAAGACAACCGTACCAGAATTCTCCCGGCGACTGTCTGTGCATCTCCCGACAGACGGCCAGGCGTATCTTGAACGGCTCACACGCTCTTGCAAGATAATCCCGCATACACCCTCTACGGCGCTCTACGGCTTTCAATGACACCGATTTCCGGCAGACTGCAGGGCTGACCACCCCCGGCAGCAAACAATATGAATCATGCAAGTATAGCCGCCTCCTGCAGCAAATTCAAGTCTGCCCCTTGCCTTGCAGGAAACAAGAGCCTACTATTTTCCACTCACTGATAAACATTATATTTTTTGAGGTTCCCTATGGCACGTTTCAGTGGTTTTGATGAAGTTCTCAGCGCACTGTATGTGGATTTTGACAATATTTATATCCGCTTTCTGGAGCAGGACGCCGAGGCCGCCCGTGCCTTCGGACTGACACCCTACCGCTGGGTGCGCTGGCTGGAAAACCATGCCCTGCGCATCCTTTATGGCGATGGCGTACGCCGCCGCATCCTCAAACGCATGTGCTATCTCAATCCGCAACGCTATCAGGAATTTCGCAATCCCTTTATCCGCAGTGCATTCCAGGTGATAGACTGCCCCCCCCTGACATCTCGTGGCAAGACCAGCACGGACATCCATCTGGTCATGGACTGCATGGATGACCTCTCCCACTCCACCCATTTCGACGAATTCATCATCCTCTCCGGTGATGCTGACTTCACCCCCCTGCTCATCCGCCTGCAGGAACACGCCCGAAGGACACTGCTTCTCGCGGTAGGCTACTCCTCCCCGGCCTATACTGCTGCCGCATCCTGGCGCATCCGTGAAGACTGGTTCGTACAACAGGCCCTCAAGGATGAACGCAACGACACTGACGAACAGGACAGCCCAGCACCGCAGGCTGAGCCTCAGGCAATGTCTTATCAGACACAGCCAGAGACGCCGCCTATCCCTCTTCTGCCTGCCCTCATCCCTGCTGCTGCCCCTGCCGGTACAGACGATATTACCTGTCCTGACAGGACTGTAGAAGAAGCTGACGAGACCAGCCGTGATCAATAATACTCCAAGCCCTTTTGCCGAGGGCCTGCGCCGCGCTCTACCCATTATCCTGGGCTATGTACCTGTGGGTTTCGCCTTCGGAGTACTGGCAGTCAAGAACAACATCCCTCCAGGTCTGGCTGTGGCCATGGCCTTCACCATGTTTTCCGGATCAGGGCAGTTTGTCTTCGCCAGTCTCTGGGGGGCCGGGGCCGGAGTCTTTTCTATCATTGCTGCGGTCTTCATCGTCAATCTGCGTTACCTGCTCATGTCGGCTGCCTGGTCTTCCTGGATGGTCAGGCTGCCACGCGGTATGCGTTTTCTGCTGGGACTCGGTCTCACCGATGAAAATTTTGCCGTACACATTACCGCTCTGCAGCAGGGGTGGCAACTTAAACTGACCACCCTGTTCACATGTAACTGTACTACCCATCTGGGCTGGATCATCGGCTGTACCATTGGCGCCTTCTGTGGCGGACTTGTCAATGACGTTCGCCCCCTGGGCCTGGACTATGCCATCACAGCCATGTTTCTGGCTCTGGTAGTACCACAGTGCGTAAGCCGCCTGCACATAGTGGTCGCCGTCTTCACGACATCTCTGTCCATCGCTCTCAAGGCCGCAGGCATGAGCCAGTGGAATGTAGCTGTGGCCACGGTGCTGGGGGCCAGCCTAGGCGTGCTTCTGCTCTATGGGCAAAACAGCTGGAAAACCCCTCCTGCGGAGGAAAACCATGGATGATACAGCCCTTATCCTGTGCCTTGCAGGCAGTGTGCTGGCTACTGTCCTGCCCAAGGTCATACCCGTAACATTTCTCAGAGGCGACTCTCTGCCGCTGCTCTTACGACACTGGCTGGCCTTCGTGCCAGTAGCTGTCATGGCCGCCCTGGTCGGACCGGATGTATTTTTCTATGAGGGGCAGTTCAACGCGACAACCTCCAATCTCTTTCTTATGGTGGCCATCCCTTCGCTGCTGGTGGCATGGCGTTTCAAAAACTACTTCGTGACCATCGCCTTCGGCATTGGCCTGGTGATCCTGGCACGCTGGAGCGGCCTGTACTGATGTACAGAAGTTCATACAGAAAACGCCCTGCCCTGCCTGCCCCTTGCTGCAGCGCACGCCTCCTGGTACGCCTGGCCCCTGAAGATATAGCCATGTTCCGCTTTTTGCTGGAGGCATATGACAATCTTGCATCCTTCACTGTGCTGGAACGCCGCACGGCACTGCTTAAAGTCTTTTTCAGTCCGCATCAGGAAAACGCTGTTCGTCAGGCCCTGACAGACATGGGACACACTGTCGCACTGCATGTGCAGGACTGGCCTTTTCCTTCCCCAGTCTGACGAGTCACCGCGCTCTGTCATGCAAAAAGACTTTGAGAGAGTCGCGTTTTCTGTTATACCTCCAGTGTTGCGTTCTTGCGCATCTCCCATACATTCGGTGTTCTAGCATTCTTTTACCAAGGCGGAGCCATGCCCACACTCAAATACAAGCGCGTGCTGCTCAAACTGAGCGGCGAGGCCCTGGCTGGCGAACAGAAAACCGGCATCAATCCCGACACTGTAGCGGCCATCTGTACAGAGATCGGTACCGTTCTCGATATGGGCGTAGAGATGGCTCTGGTCATTGGCGGTGGCAATATCTTTCGCGGCCTGTCCGCATCGGCAAAAGGCATGGAACGCTCTTCTGCCGACTACATGGGCATGCTGGCCACAGTGCTCAATGCTCTGGCCGTACAGGACATGCTGGAAAAACAGGGATATCCCACCCGGGTACTTTCAGCCATCAACATGCGTGAAGTCTGTGAGCCCTTCATCCGCCGCCGTGCCCTGCGCCATCTGGAAAAGGGGCGCGTGGTCATCTGTGCGGCAGGCACGGGCAACCCTTATTTCACTACCGACACCACAGCGGCTCTGCGTGGCATGGAGCTGAAATGCGATGCCATTATCAAGGCTACCAAGGTAGACGGCATCTATGACAAAGACCCCGTCAAATATGACGATGCTGTAAAGTTCGACAGCATCAGCTACGATGAGACCCTCTCCCGCCGTCTGGGCGTCATGGACGCTACGGCCTTTGCACTGGTACGCGATAACCATGTGCCCATTATTGTCTGCCGTATGTTTGGCGGTGACATCCGCCGGGCTCTGCTCGGTGACAGTGTAGGCACCATAGTACACGACAAATAGCCACTTACAAGGAGCTCTCTCATGGATATCGACAGCACCCTTCTGGACGCCGAAGAACGCATGGAAAAGGCTCTGGCCTCGCTTGAACGCGACTTTGCCAAACTGCGCACAGGGCGTGCTTCTACGTCGCTGGTAGACGGTATCAAGGCCGACTATTACGGTACCCCCACCCCTATCAGTCAGATGGCCTCGGTAGCTGTGCCCGACAGTCGTACACTCACCATACAGCCCTGGGACAAGGGCGGTATTGCTGCTGTAGAAAAAGCCATCCTCAAATCCGATCTCGGTTTGACACCCATCAATGACGGCAAGATTATCCGTATCTCCATCCCCCCGCTCACCGAAGAACGCCGCAAGGATCTGGTCAAGGTTTCGCGAAAGTACGGCGAAGAGGCCAAGGTAGCCGTGCGCAATGTGCGTCGTGATGCCAACGACAGCCTGAAAAAACTGGAAAAGGACAAACAGATCACTGAAGATGATCTAAAAAAGTCAGTGGACGATGTGCAGAAGCTGACCGACAGATTCGTGGCTGAAGTGGATAAGAAGTGTGCGGCCAAAGAAAAAGAAATTATGGAAATTTAGGGTATATCCGCCCTGTGGCATATAGACCATGCAGAACCAGGATTCTTCAGACAAACTGCCTGCGCATGTAGCCATCATCATGGATGGTAATGGACGCTGGGCCCAGGCCCGCGGCCTTTCGCGTTCAGCCGGGCATCGCGCCGGGGCTGATGCCGTACGCACTGTAGTGACACGTTGCCGTACCCTTGGCATCAGACACCTGACCCTTTATGCCTTCTCCAGCGAAAACTGGAATCGACCCAGGGCCGAAATCACTGCCCTGTTCAGCCTCCTGCTGGAATTTCTCCAGCAGGAGGTGCCCCTCATGGAAGAAAAAGGCATTGCCCTCAAGGTATTCGGAGACGTGGACGGTCTGCCCCTGGCCCAGCGTACGGCCCTGCGCCACGCCATATCCCGCACAGCTGGTGGTCAGCACATGACACTCAACCTGGCCCTCAACTATGGTAGCCGGGCCGAACTGGTACGCGCCATACAGAGTTTTGTACGTGACGGTGTGCGCCCGGAAGATATCACAGAAGCCAGTCTGGCAGCCCGTCTCTATACTGCCGGCCAGCCAGACCCGGACCTGCTTATCCGTACCAGTGGAGAGCAGCGTCTGAGCAATTATCTGCTCTACCAGTGCGCCTACAGCGAACTCTATTTTACCCCTGTAGCCTGGCCCGACTTTGACGAGTCGCAGCTTGACGCGGCCCTGGCCGCCTATGCCGGACGCTCACGACGCTTCGGCAAAACACAGGAGCAAATCAATGGCTGTTGACCATGCCATAGACAAAAGACGCATACTCACCGGGCTATGCCTGGCGGCAGTATTGCTTTTGGCCATCTTCATGCAGGGCTGGTTTCTGCTCTTTGTCATCCTCATGGTTGCAGCCCTGGGCCTGTGGGAATTCTACTCGCTGTTCTGGGGACCTCTGGGGCGCATCCCAAGCCGGCTCTGCGCTATCGGCCTGGGCTGGGCCATGCTCTGCCTGACCTGGATGCATCGTCCGCAGGACGCTCTGGTCTGCCTGGGTGCAGGCTTTGTACTGGCAGCCATGAGTTTCCTCTTCCGCTGGGACGTTGTAGAAGACGATAATGCCTTTGCCGCCAGCGGCATCTTCATGGCAGGCCTGGCCTATGTGCCTCTGCTGCTCTTGCCGGCTACCTACCTCTCACCGGTCAAGCTGATCTTCGTCATCGCCGCCGTTGCCATTTCTGATACGGCTGCCTACTTTGTGGGCACACGTTTCGGGCATCACAAACTCTGGCCTCGCGTCAGCCCCAAAAAAAGCTCTGAAGGGGCTGTAGGCAGCCTGGTGGCCTGTGTTGCTTTCTGCATCATCTATGGCATCGCCTACGGCAAGGCCGGCTGCCTGGCCTTTGCCCTGCTGGGCATTGCCATCAACGCCTTTGCCCAGCTGGGCGATCTTTTCGAATCCGCGCTGAAGCGTTCGGTCAACGTCAAGGACTCAGGCTCCCTCCTGCCTGGGCACGGTGGCATGCTGGATCGAGCTGACAGCCTGCTCTTTGCCCTGCCCATGGTAGCGGTGGTAGATCAATGGTTTTTCTTTTTCTAAAGGCGTAGCATCCTGATGGCAGAACTCTGGCCGGGCCTTGGCGGCCCTGTTATCAACTATATCTCCGGCCCTCCGTCTGAACGCTGGTGTCATACACTGCCCCGCTCCCTGGTCATACTTGGCTCTACCGGCTCCATCGGCCGTAGTGCCCTGGCTGTGGTAGCAAAACAGCCTGATTTTTTCCGCATCCTTGGCCTTGCCTGCGCCCGGCAGGTAAATAGACTGGCTGAGCAGGCTGTGACCTTCCGCCCTCCTTGTCTGGCTGTTCTGGACGAAGATGCGGCCAGGGCATTGCACGCCCTCCTTCCTGCAGATTACCACCCCCGCATCCTGACAGGTCGCGAAGGCTATGCCGAGCTGGCTTCTCTGCCCGAGGCCTCTACAGTACTCTCAGCACAGGTAGGAGCAGCTGGTCTTGCAGGCACACTGGCAGCCGTGCTGGCCGGCAAGGTTGTCTGCCTGGCCAACAAGGAATCCCTCGTGCTGGCCGGTGGTCTGGTGCGTGACATCTGCGCCAGTACCGGTGCTTCTGTACTGCCAGTGGACTCAGAACATAATGCCATTTTCCAGTGTCTGGCCGGGCGTGGCCAGGAGGTAAACAGGCTCATTCTCACAGCTTCAGGTGGGCCGTTTCGCGGCAAAACAGCTGCAGAACTGGAAAATGTCACGGTAGAGCAGGCTCTCAAGCATCCCAACTGGAACATGGGGGCCAAAATCAGCATTGACTCTGCTACGCTGATGAACAAGGGGTTGGAAGTGGCAGAGGCCTTCCACCTCTATGGTGTTGGTGTTGACGACATTACCGTGCTGGTGCATCCACAGTCTCTGGTGCACTCCATGGTGGAACTGGCCGATCATTCTCTCCTGGCTCAGCTGGGTACGCCAGACATGCGCATGGCCATCGCCCACTGCCTGATGTGGCCACACTGTATGCCCACAGAAGTTCCACCTCTTGACCTGACCAGGACAGCGCTAACCTTTCACACTCCAGATCTGGAAGCCTTCCCCTGCCTGGAGCTGGCTCGCATGGCACTGCGCGGTCGCGGCGGTCTGAGCGTTGTACTCAATGCTGCCAATGAAAGCGCAGTAGAACTCTTTCTGCAACGGCAGTGCAGATTTACGGCCATTGCCAAACTCATCCGCAAAGCGCTGGATGCTCACTCTGCATCCAATCCGGGGCATGCCCCCCTCTGTCCGCCACTGGCGGTGTCAGTGCAGACTGACCCCCTTGCGCTTGCACAGGAAGTGCATATCTTGGTGGAACGTATCTCAAGCCTTGACGCTCAAAGCCGTGCACTGGTGCACGAACTGGTGCGATCTGGAGAATATTCTTGCTGACAACCATTCTTGCCGTTGTTCTTGTTCTGGGTGGCCTGATCTTTTTCCACGAACTGGGGCATTTCGCCGTAGCTCGCTGGCTGGGGATGGGCGTATCGACCTTTTCCCTGGGCTTTGGCCCCAAACTGCTTAAATTTACTCGGGGTAAGACCGAATATGCGCTATCCCTGGTGCCCCTGGGCGGCTATGTAGCCCTGGTGGGCGAAAGCGATGAAAACGAACTGCCTGAAGGGTTCACGCGCGAAGAAAGCTTTGCCCTGCGTCCGGCCTGGCAGCGCCTGCTGGTGGTAGCTGCAGGTCCGATAGCCAATATCCTGCTGGCCTGGCTGCTCTGCTGGGCCCTGGCTTTTGGCTGGGGCACGCCTGTTCTGCAGCCTGTGATAGGAGCGGTGAGCAACGACAGCCCTGCTGCCAGAGCAGGACTTGTACCCGGTGACCGCCTGCTGCGCATCAATGATCAGGAGCTGCAAAGCTGGGAAGCCATGAGCGAAGCCATTGCTGCCAGTAACGGGCAAGCCATGCGTGTGGAAATTGAACGCAGTACCGGCGATGCAACCAGCACAACACTGCATCTGTCTTTGACGGCGGAGCGTGCCAGCCGCAAAACTATCTTCGGTGAAGAAGAAACAGCCTGGCTTATCGGTATCCGGGCTGGTAACCATGTGGTCACGCATCCCAGAGGTTTTTTTGAGGCAGCCTGGGCCGGAGCAACCCATACGCTGGATATGGTTTCCCTGACCTGGCAGAGTTTTGTCAAGCTGGCCCAGCGTGTAGTACCGCTGGATCAGGTCGGCGGCCCCATTATGATAGCGCAGATGGTAGGCGAACAGGCTCATGCCGGCCTGGCCGGCCTGCTGGCCCTTTCGGCACTCATCAGTATCAACCTGGGTATACTCAATCTTTTGCCCATCCCCATGCTGGACGGTGGCACCATCGTCTTCTGCCTTTGGGAGATACTCTTCCGGCGTCCCGTCAATGCCAAAGTACAGGAATGGGCCATGCGCGTCGGCCTGGCTCTTCTCATCGGTCTGATGCTGCTGGCTACGTTCAACGATGTCTGGCGTATCTTCAAATCCTGACGATATCATGAACATGCAGACTACCGGATTGGAGCTGATACTCAATGCCGCTGAGGGTGTACTGCAAATAGCCGTAACCGATAACAGCACCCTGCTCTGTGCTCAAGAATGGCACAAAAGTGAACGGGCTACAGAGATCCTGGTTCCGGCCCTGCAGCATATCTGCAAGACACTGGGTATTCTTCCAACGGCTTTCCGGCGCATTGCCTGCGTGCGCGGCCCTGGTTCTTTCACCGGCATCCGTCTGACTCTGGTCACGGCAGCGGCCCTGCGCCGTACAGGACAGGCCCGGCTGGCCGGCCTGGACTATATGCAGGCTCTAGCCACCACTGTGGCCATGCAGCATGGCCTGTTGTACGGCAATCGCATTTGGGTGCTGACACACGCCCGGCGCAATCAGGTGCACTTCCAGCCTTTTGTCTCGTATGGCCCTGTTATTCCGGCACAACCCCTGGGTGATGTCACACTGCTGCCCCCTGCAGAGGCTCTGGCCCTCATGGCAAAAGATCCTCATGGTGGTTACGCCTGTGGAAGTGGCTTGAGCCGTAATGCAGCCCTGTTCGAACCTGTTCGTACAGGGGAAGGCCCAGAGGGCGCACCTGGCTGCACACCTCTGTTGAAAGCAGTCAGTCCGAGTATTGCTGCCCTCTGCCTGCTGGCCCGGCATGGAGACTACTTCGCGCAGGATCTGGAGCCGCTCTACGTACGCTCCTGTGACGCAGTCGAAAACCTCCCCCAGCTTGCTCAAAAACAGGGACTGGACAGTTCAGCTGCTGTCAAAACGCTGGAACATTTGCTGCAGCGCAGCCCGCAAAGTGATATCTGAGCGTTCAGAATGACAGGCTCTGTGCCTGTCCCTGTATGAAGATCAGACTTTCCCTGTAGCCGAAAGAGCGTGCATACTCTTCCAGATAGTCGAATTGTGCGGCTACCTCGCTTGCAGCATGTGCATCAGAGCCAATGACAATGGGCAGGCCCATGTCTGCCGCCAGTCGCATGACAGCAGGTCCGGGATAGGGTTCGGCACACGGTCGCCGCAAACCGGCAGATGAAAGTTCCATAGCCACTCCAGCTGCCTTCATGGCAGACAGGGCATCCGCCACCATATCCAGACTGCCTGTCTGTGACAGCCAGTGCCTGAAGCTTTCGATGCAACGGATCTTTATGAAATCCACATGCGCCACGGCGTGCACGAGGCCGCTACGGGCCAGGGCAGCGGTTTCTGCATAATAGGCTGCATAACGCGCGTAGCGCTCTTCCTCGCCTACATCTTCACCCCAGCTGCGTGGTGAGCCCACAGGCAGACCAGCCAGAAAATGCACAGAGCCAAGCACATAATCGAAAGGCCAGCGACGGACCAGATCAATACTGTATCCCTGTTTATCAGGCAGCCAGTCCAGCTCCAGCCCCAGCAATACCTGCGGCTGTGACGATTCTGCCTGCAGACGGAGTACTTCCTCCACATATGAAGGGAACCCCCAGGCCAGATCTCCCTGATAAAGAGGACATTCATATCCCGAAGGCAGAGGGGAGTGTTCGGTAAAACCATACCAGGCAAGCCCGCGCTTCTGTGCGGCAGCAAGCATGGCAGAGGCCTGATCCTTGCCATGTGATATGCAGGTATGATTATGCAGGTCTGCAGGGATCATCCATGACCTCTGTGCCTGATGACGCTACGGCCTGACCGCTGCCGTGCGCAAGAAGGCTCCTGGCTTCGGCTACGTCCTTCCTGACCTGCCGGGTCAGCTCCTGTACCGAAGCAAAACACTGCTCACCCCGCAGGCGGGCCACGAACTCCAGACGTATCTGCCGGTCATAGAGATTCATGTCCGCATCCAGCAAAAAACTTTCCACACCCAGGGCTGTGCCGTCAAAGGTGGGCTTGCGCCCCACATTGGTCACAGAGGCGTGGGAAAGGCCGTCCACATACACACGCGTAGCATAGACGCCTTCTGCCGGCAGCAATGTTTCTGGCGGCAAGAGATTGGCTGTGGGAAACCCCAGCCCTGAGCCCCGCCCTTCACCGTGCACCACAGGGCCGGTGATACTGTACGGACGCCCCAGAAGACGCGCTGCCTGCCAGACATCCCCCCTGCTGATATAGTCGCGCAGTCGCGTAGAACTGACCACAGCATCATCACCAATGACAGGGGAAAGCTGTGTGACACTGAAACCCAGTTCAAGGCCGAGTTCACGCAATACGTCTGCATGCCCGCTGCGCCCCTTACCCAATGTAAAGTCATAGCCCACCACCAGATGGCGCAACTGCATGGGCAGGAGACAGCGCTCTATGAATTCCCTGGGGCTCAAATCGGCCAGAGCCTGGTCAAAGGGCAGTTCCAGCACATGGGGTATGCCCAGCCCCTGCAAAAGACGCAGGCGCTCTTCACGACTGGTCAAAGGAGAATGCGGCTTGTGAGGGGCGACCACCATGCGCGGATGCGGCCAGAAAGTCACCAGCACACAGGCCAGACCCGCCTGGCGGCAGGTTTCCATGGTCTGGCGAATCAGGGCCTGATGGCCGAGATGCACACCGTCAAAATTGCCGATGGTAACGCCAACGCCAGCCAGAAAAGCCAGCTCTTCCACTGAGTGTGCGATCAACATAGAGACTTTCAGATAAGCCGGTCAAAAATCATTTTATATACGGCACGGAAGTGCAACACCAGCCTGAGCGTCATCGCGCGAGAATCCTTTTCTTCCAGTGAAGAAAAGGCGCAGATATGCCGGGCCACATGGCTGAAATCCGCCAGGCCACTGGCCTGCAGCATACTCCAGTATTCCTGAGCCCGCTCCAGCACTTTTGCACTGACCCTGTCTGGATGGGTAAGGGCATAGCGCTGCAGATAAAGTGCAAAGATGGTGTCGGCATCCTGAGGGAAGGAAGACCCCAGCGCCAGACGCCACAGCCCCATGTACAGACCGCGCAATTCTACTGTCATCTGGCGGCGGCGCATGAACTGCATACGACCGATGCCGAGGATCTCCATTTCCTCATGGAAATCCAGCCCTTCCAGCAGAAGACTGAATTTTTCCAGGGCCTGCTGGCCAAGGCTGGCAGGTTCGTAGACTTGTGCGAGATTTTCGCCTGTCATGCCTCTACCCCTGTCTGCCCTTCACCCCTCGCACGTCTGGAGCGTCTGCGACGCTTCTTGCTGCCCTTAACCTCTGCCTGCCCACCGGCAAAACTACCGATAACACTGTCAGGCAAAGCCCTTTCATGCAAGCTCTGCTGATGGCAGGCGTCCAGCAGCATGGCCAGCAGCTGCACACCTTCCTCTTCCTCTCCCTGACGCGCCAGGTCACGTGCAAGAGACGCATAGCGGGCCACGCGCATACGCTCCAGGCCGGTAAGCCTGCGATAACGCGCCTCCAGGATGGCCGTCAGCCGTGAGCCTGATACTCTGGCAACATCCTCATCATTGGGCAAAGGCAGCTCCATAAGTGCTATCCTGTAATGCCGTGCAATGCGCTCCAGCTCCATCTGCTGCATGACGTCCACCAGCGAAATGACCGTGCCCGCAGCCCCGGCCCGGCCTGTACGGCCGGCCCGGTGGATATAACTTTCATGATCTTCCGGTGGTTCGTAGAGGAAGACATGCGAAAGAGCGGGGATGTCGATACCGCGTGCGGCTACATCCGTAGCCACCAGGTATTGCAGCCGTCCCTGCCGGATCTTCTCCAGCACGGCTTCACGCTTTTTCTGCGAGAGGTCAGCCGACAGCTCGTCAGCGCTGTAGCCGAAGCCCTGCAAAACCCCGGTCACATAATGCACATTGGCCCTGGTGTTACAGAATATAATGGCAGACACCGGATTTTCTGTCTCCAGAAGGCGTACCAGGGCTCTGTCCTTGTCCATAGGGCTGACCCTGCAGAACTGATGCTGCACCTCAGCCACATGCACTTCTTTCTGCGAAAGAGAGAGCATGCAGGGCTCTGCCATGAACTCTTCTGCCAGTTTGAGCACATGCGGAGGGTAGGTAGCAGAAAAAAGGCTGGCATGTATGGGCCGTCTGGGCAGGTAGCGCTGTATCTCCTTCATGTCAGGGTAGAAACCTATGGAAAGCATGCGGTCGGCCTCGTCAAAAACAAGGCTACGCAAACCCTTCAGATCCAGCGTACGGCGCAAGAGATGATCCAGTACACGACCGGGTGTACCAATGATGATCTGCGCCCCTGCACGCAAGGCCTCCACCTGCTTTTTATAGCCTACACCTCCGTAGATGGCCGCAGACAGGATGCCCGTATCGGCAAAAAGGGAAGATGCCTCGCGTTCAACCTGCAGAGCCAGCTCCCGCGTAGGCGCGAGTACCAAGGCCTGCGGGGCCTTGAGCTCTGGATCAAGCCTGGGCAGCATGGGCAGCAGATAGCAGCCTGTCTTGCCACTGCCTGTGCGCGACTGCACCATGATGTCCCGACCGGCCAGCAGATAGGGCAGTGCCAGGGACTGTACCGGCATCAGGCTGTGCCAGCCCACACGAACACAGGCCATACGTATGGCTTCAGGCAAATCCGGCAGTGCGACCTGCGGCAGCGGATTCTCGGGCTCACGCACCTGAAAGGGAATCTCCCCCAGTGGCGGCGATGCCCCGCCTGTGTCGCTGGAGATGATGGCAGCAGTCATAAAAAATCCTGAAGGCACAAATATATCGATACTGTCAGCAAGCTATAAGAATTAATAATGCCATAAGACAGGCATTTTCGCAAGGGCAGGGCAAGGTTAATCCAGGGCAGATGCATCTTAAAAAATTTCGCAAATTGCAAGTTCAAGCAGTGCATGTTGACAGCAGGCGGGCAGTAATACGGCTTTTGTTATCCTTAGAGTCTGCGACCTCTTCACACCATCGCTACAGAAAGAAAGATAGCGTGCAGGGCGGCTATCAAGCCCGTAAAGACGCTGTTTGCCAGCATGGGGCTGAGACCGGGGCAGCGCAGATACAAGGCTCCGCGACTGCATCCACTCAGGCAATCACGACACAGAGTACAATCTGGCAGACTATTGCCCATAGCTCTGCTGGCAGGTGTTATGGCCCTCCAGCGACAGATTTTTTCACAGACACCGCAGTTGTCGCAGCGGCTGACATCCACTTGAAGTCTCCACGGTGCAAGCCTGCCCAACCATCTGACAATCAAGCCCAAAGGGCAGACCGTACCACAGTGTAAGAGCCCCCCGTATTTGCGTGAAACGGTTACCATAAAGAACAGGCTGGCAATGGCATAGGCCACAGCCAGACTGACAGCACCCGCCATGTTGCATCCTGCCCAGCGCAGCAGCAGTACGATGGGGATGGCAGTCAGCAGTACGGCAAGCCTTCCATACCGCAGCATCCACACAAGCCAGACAGGCAGGGGACGAAGCGGCTGGCTGTTTCCGGCCAGTGCATCAAACGTCCCAAAATAACAGAACAAACTGCACCACGCCCCTCCAGCCAGCAGGGTGGTTGCCAGAACGATAAACGGCATGGCGTTGAGAGTTTCGCGGAACACTGCTCCATACAGAACAAAGGCTGGTACAGGCACATGCAACTGCCCTGTGAGCAGCATTTTCTCCATACCCAGCAGTCCCAACGCGAACTGGGCAAAAAATATCAGTCCAAAGGTCAGCCAGAGCCAGAATCTGGCACGGCGGCTGTAACGGCGGTCTGCCAGCAGGCCGACAGCAAAAGCCCCATAGCATGCGGCAAAAAATATCTGTACACTGCCGATGACCGGCAGAAAGCGTTCCAGCAATAAGAGTTGCAGCGGTACGAATTTACGCAGCAGGAACAGACTGAGAAAAACAGCCATAAATACAGTGGCGCGCAGAACGGTATTTTCGCTATCCTGTTGGGGAATCATCTCCTTTGCCCGCTGTACAGCCATTGCGCCGGTCAGGCCCGTCACCAGTGCTACCGCCGCAAGAATTGTCGTACCCCGCAGCCAGGGCAAGCCGAGCATCACGCGCATTTCATACAGTGTACAAGCCGACGAAAGCCATTCCAGCATACCACAGAGCAAAAACAGCCCTGTCACATAGCGTTTCCAGGCTTTGGCTGAGCATTGAAAGACAATGATGCCAACTACGCACAGAACGATGCCATCTTCCCCCGCACGATAAAAATGTGCGCCCAGAACCATCAAAAGCAGTGTGACCCAAAGCCAGATCAGGCACTGGCCCAGAGTGAACGTCCTGTTCAGGCATGCAGGCAAACGCATTTTTTTACCACCAGAATAAAGGGTAACGCTGATTTTTGGGCAAATTATTCACCACCAGGGCTATAAGCAGCATGATCACCGCTCCTGCGAGGCAGGGTACAAACGCATACCAGTAGCCCAGTTGCTGTATGTTTTCTCCTCCGGTTACAGCAATCAAAGCCGTAGCTCCGCCCGGAGGATGTAGAGTTTTACTTACCTGCATGGCAGCGATTGCCGTAGCCACAGCCACACAGGCGGCGAGCCAGGTAATATCCGGGATAAGCATTGCACTACTGACGCCCACGATAGAGGATAACAAATGCCCACCAACAAGATTGCGTGGCTGCGCCAGTGGGCTTTGGACAGCACCAAAAGCCAGGACAGCGGATGCACCAAACGAGCCTATCAATAAAGGAAATCCCGTATTGCCAGTAACGTGTCGTTCCAGCAGGGCGATACAGGCTATGGCCAGGCAACTGCCAAGCCATGCCATAAGGATCTCACTGCTTTTTACACGTGGTGGAGCATCTCCACCGCCGGACATTTTTAGCAGAAAGGTACGCATAGATATGCCCTTTGTTCAGGTTGCAGAAAGTGGCAGCCTACTCCAAAAGTGACAGGCAATCTGTGACCAGCACCACAGACTGGAATATCTTTTCCCCCAAAAACTCAGATTTGGGGAATCACGAAAACAGAGGGATGCCTTGTGGGCAGGGGTAGGCAACGGGCTTAGAGTTTGTGCAGAGAGTGAGATATGAGATTTAAGGCAAGGCTCAAAGGTGAGGCCAGATCGTGGCGGTTGCACACTGTCGGCATGGCGCCAGAGAGGGCGGCACAAACACCCCTGATCCACATGGCATCAGGGGTTCTTTCAGGCATTGCGTCGCAAATAGCCCGCAACCGGGCCTTGACGCGACATGCCGATAAGCCTTTGAAATAATTATGGTTCATTGACAGATACACTGTCGATGAACCGTTGGTATTCAATAGCTCAGAGGCAGAAAATTGGCAACATGTCTCAACAAGCTCTTCTTCCATTTACAAGGATGTATGCAAAATATTCAAATATTCTAATATGATACCATAAAATTTTAGCTCTAAAATTTCCATTTCATCGACAGTGTATCTGTCAATGAAAAGACTTTTGCCACAGAGCTGAAATTACATCCATGGTAAGAGACATCCTGAAGCATTGCTGGAAAGCCTCACCGCAGGGATTGCGCCTGCTCTTCTGCAGTGCCCTGTGCCGCCTGCACGCGCAAAGGCGCACTGCAACCATGCCGCAGGCCGGGCCGCTCTATGTGTGTGGAGCTTTTTACAGCACAAGCGGCATCAGCCAGGGCGCACGCCTCTATGTGCAAGCCTGTCGAGAACAGGGGCTGGATGTCATACCTGTGGATATCACTGATGCCATGCGCTATGCACGGGACTACAGGCCAGAGGAAAGCCTGCTCACCACTCAGGATGCCCGAAATATGGCTGATGGTGGTACTGTGGTCATCCACGCCAATCCACCACAGTTTCAGCTGGCACTTTGTGCCCTGGGCAAAGACTTTCTGCGCCATAAACGTGTAGTGGCCTACTGGGCGTGGGAGCTGGAGGCTTTTCCCCCCATCTGGCAGCAGGCACTGCCCTATGTGGATACCATAGAAGTGCCCAGTGCATTCGTGCAGCAGGCTTTGCAAAAGATCACAGACAAGCCTGTTACTGTACTGCCCCATGCTGTGCCACAGCCTGCACAGCGTAAAACAGCCTGCGCCTCTGACGGTATTATACGCTGTCTCTTCATCTTTGACGCTGGCGCATCCTTTGAGCGCAAGAACCCGCTGGCAGCATTACGGGCTTTTGAAAAGGCCTTTGCCCCTGGTGAGGCAGAGATGACATTCAAGGTCAGCAATACCAGTGCTGGCGGTCGCCAGTTTCAGGAGTTCCAGCAAGCCTGTGCTGCCGTGCCAGGGGTACGCATTATCAGCGACAATCTGGATGCTGCCGGGCTGACTGATCTGTATCTTAAACACGATATCTATCTCTCCCTGCATCGCTCTGAAGGCTATGGCTTGCCCCTGCGTGAAGCCCTGCTGCACGGCCTGCACGTGGTAGCCACAGGCTGGTCCGGCAATATGGATTTCATGCAGGGAGAACTGGCGCACGTCGTACCGTATGAGCTTGTACCTGTGCAGCTGGATTCAGGCCCATGCAAGGGGCTTACAGCGCAGTGGGCAGAGGCAGATACAGAAGCAGCAAGTGCCATGCTGCGCGGCCTGGGCAAACGGTTATTGCAGGGGGCAGGCCATGCCTAACCTGAACCTGCTGTTTGCCAACTTCAAACGCATCTACGCTTTTTTGCCTGCTCATTTGCAGCGCAGCATCTGGTTGCTCTTCATACTGATGGTGCTGCTGGCCCTCACAGAGCTGGCCAGTATCATGGCCTTGACCGGATTTTTCAGCATACTGAACGCACCGGAGCACATTACCGCATCCGGGCCGGTGCAAAAACTGCTGAAAGTCTGCCCTGCTCTGTCTGACCTGTTTACAGAGCCGCGCCGCCTCATCCTCTGGGCCTGTCTGCTGCCCATCGGTTTCATCGGATTGAAAAACATTCTCTCTGCTCTGGTGGCCTGGCGCTCGGCCATGCTGGGTGAACGAGTGGCCGCCCACGTGGGCAGCAGCATCATGCAGCGCTTTTTGTACATGCCCTACAGTTGGCACTTGTCTGCCCAGAACAGTCAGGCCCTCACCGCCATGCAACGGCGTTTCAGCCTCGGGCAGATGCTCTTGCAGCTGCTGCAGGCCTACAGCAATATGATAACCGTAGTGCTGCTCTTTGGTGGTCTGACGTTCTACGCGCCGGGCGTCACCCTGAGTGCCCTGGCCTTTATGCTCTGCATCGCTGCCCTTACCTACAGCCTGCTACGCAAACGCATAGACCGATCAGCCGCCACAGTAGCCACAGTACAGCAGGAAGAGAACAAGGCCACCATGACGGCCATCAGCGGCATACGCGAGCTCATCATCTATCAGCAGCAAGCAGCCTTTTTGCAGGCCATCAGGGAACAGGTACGGGCAGGCATGCAGCCCCGCTCCTTTCTGGGTATCAGCTCTGCCGTACCGACCTGGACGCTGGAAAGCGGTGGATTTTGCCTTATCTGGCTGTGCATTTATATGCTTACGCATTTTCAAAATGCTGATCTTGCCACCATCACGACCACAGTAGCCCTGCTGGCCCTCACTGCCTGGCGTGTACTGCCCTCGCTCAACCGCGTAGTCGGTGCCATTGTGGGCATACGCGGCTCTCAGGCTGCGGCCCTGCCCTGCCTTGAATATTGCGAAAGTCTCTCTGCTGCACCTGTGGCAGAAGTCATCCAGCCAGACCCTGATTTTCGCATAGAAAAAGAGATCGTTTTTGAAAACGTCTCCTACCGTTACCCCGGCGCCAAGGAAAATGCCCTGAGCAATATAAACTGTCGTATTCCTGTGGGCAGCACCATAGGGCTTGTGGGTCGCTCTGGTGCTGGCAAGAGCACCTTCATCAATATCTTGAGCTGTCTGCTGGAGCCTACAGAAGGCCGCCTGCTGGTAGACGGCAAGCCCATGACTGCGGCCCAACTGGCAGCCTATCGCCAGCAGATAGGCTATGTGCCGCAAAGCCCGTATCTGCTGAACGGCACAGTGGCCCAGAATGTGGCCTTTTGTGACTGGGGCAAAGCAGTGGATGAAGAACGCATACGCCAGGCCTGTCAGGAAGCAGCCATCGACTTTCTGGGGCAGGATTGTTCGGCAATTGACCGCCCCATCAGCCCCAGTGGCAGCGGCCTGTCAGGCGGTCAGATGCAGCGTGTTTCCATTGCCCGCGCCCTCTATACCAAACCATCTCTGCTGATTTTTGACGAAGCTACCAGTGCCCTGGATCAGGCCGCAGAAGCAGAAGTGCAGCAAGCCATGACGCGCAGTAAGGGCAAGCGCACCAATGTTATTGCTGCGCACAGGCTGAGCACATTGGAGATATGCGACAAAGTGCTGTGGCTTGAAAGCGGCAGACTAAAAAAGAACGGCAAGGCACAGAACATCATAGCGCTTTACTCAGACTTCACGGGCCAATGCAATGAAACCGCTGCTTGAATCCAAAGACGTGACAGTACTCATTGTCAACTACAGAGGTGCTGACGATACCATCAACTGCCTGCGTAGCCTTGATAAGCTTGTGGAAGTCCCTGGACGTATCATTGTCATTGACAATAATTCCAATGACGGAAGTGTAGACAAAATATTTTTTGCCTGGCGAGAGTTCGCATCACCCAGCATCGTCAAGGCACAGAATATCGGAACTACTGATCTGAAATATCGCTCTATCATCCTGACGATGCCGAAAAACGGCGGATATGCCTATGGCAATAATGCCGGCATGAGACTGGCATTCAGAGATAATGCATGCAAGGCTGTATGGGTACTGAATAATGATACAGAGGCAGACACCAGAGCACTCTATGAATTATGTAAAAAAGTATATACTGAAAAGTGTATTGTAGGCTCTACACTTGTTTACCATCATGACAAAAAAACAGTACAATGCCTTGGAGGAAGCAAAGTAAATAAATTTTTAGGAACTACTTCACATATTTGTGAAGGAATGAATATCAAAGATATAAATATTTTATCTGAATATGATATCGAATACAGGCTTGATGCTATAAACGGAGCATCAATGTTAATACCTAAAAATATTATTCATAAAACTGGTTTTATTAATGAAAAATTTTTTATGTATTATGAAGATATAGAATTTTGTCAAAGAGCAAAAAATTACTATATTAATATTCTATGGTCAAAACATAGCATCGTATACCACAATGTAGGATCAACAATAATTACACTTGAAATGATTAACAAGCAAAATAAACGTTACAATAATTACATATACTACACATCACTAAGAAACAGAATATATTATACAAAGCTATTGCATTCAATTTATTTGCCATTTGTATGTTTTAGTTATATTTTTATAGTAATAAAAAATTATATACAACTCAGAAAGACAAGTATCTATAAAATATTGATTGCTATGAATAAAGGATTATCTATGTAATATAACGATACTTAAACATTATACACGATAATACTTTTATACAAACAGGATATATATGATATACAAAATATCGAAATTTATTATTATAAAACTACTTAATATTATTTTTGACGAAAAATATAAAATACAAATTGTAAAATATATTATAAAATCATTTTTACCGTCATATTTCAAGAAGAGACATAATGATCTTGATACTATAAATAATTCTATATATTTTGATAGGAGTTGGTATTCAAATTATTATTTCGATATAAGCAACTGCGGTATTGATCCAGCAATACACTATTTAGTAAATGGAATAAATGGAAAAATAAATCCAAGTCCTTATTTTTATTCCAATGAATACTATTTAATACATCCAGATGTTGAAATAGCTGACATAAATCCACTTCTTCATTATGAAAAATACGGAAAATATGAAGGACGAAAAATATGTTTAGCTGATATAAAAGAAATGAATTTTCATATTGGAACAGAAGAATGTACTAAATTTTTTTTCAAACGAAATAAATTCAATACAAATTTTATATCTGTAGTAGCATCATTTTCTTGCGATGGAAAAATCAGCGATAAAATAATTTATCTTTTAAACCATATATATCAAATAAGTGATTTCACTATTCTTATTATAGACAGTCCAATATTCATAAATGAGCTTAACAAAATTAATAACATCTGTAATGTTTGTATTTGTTTCAGACATGGAGAATATGATTTTGGATCGTATAAAATAGGATATAAATATCTAGTTAGAAATAAAATATTTAAAGATAATGACAATCTAATTTTTATTAATGATAGCTGCTACGGACCAATATATCCATTTAAAAATATTATTGATGATTTTCAAAAAAAGAAATGTGATTTTTATGGTCTATCATCAAGCACAGATCCAAAACCATATATTCCAAGCTTCTTTTACATTTTCAAAAAAAATGTATATATGTCAGATATATTTATAAAATTTATAAATAGTATTAAAAAAGAATTAAGCCCTGCACATGTCATACATAATTATGAAATGGTATTTACAGAAATACTTTATAATGCAGGATATTCATACTCAACATATGTAAATACAAAATCTTTACTAAAAAATTTGAATATAAATTCAATCATACCAACAAAATATCCTTTTACACTTATTAGAAATTACAACTATCCTCTTGTAAAAGTAAAAGTTATTAAAGGATCAACAAAAGAATCAATCCCTGATACTTTAGAATATATTAAATCAGTAAATAGCGATATATATAATATTATCAAAAAAGATATTAATCTATATAATAAAGGAACCAAGCATACTATTGATAAAGTATGTAAATACAATATTTTTGAAGAATATCGTAAAACTATAACCAACATAAAAAGATCAATAGCTCTTGGAAATAAAATTAAAACTGTCTTTCTTGTTAATATGACCAGTATGTTTCCGGCTGAAGAATTAATGTGTCGATTAATGACAGAAGAAAAATTTGATGTATCACTATTTGTAATTCCTGATGTGCGCTTTGGAAATAATGAAATGATAAAAATATTAAAATCTACTTTCAAAGAACTAAATAAAAAATATAACTTTACAAAACTTGCTGTAACCATAGAAAATGATAAGATTACTGAATATCATGATATAATTATTGACGCTGATCTAGTTTGCTATCCATCACCATATGATATTTCATATTCTCTTTATAATCCTCATCACGCTTTCAAAAATAAAATTTTAAATTTTCATATCAATTATGGATTTTTTAGATCAAAATACGACTGGACAACATATAAGAGAGACAATTATAACAATTTTTGGAAAATTTTTATTGAAACAAAATATAATTTAGAAGATTATATAAAATATGGACAATGTTGTGGGATGAATGCAGTACTTACTGGATACTCCAAAATGGATTCTTTATATAAATATTTAAATAATAAAAAATATAAAAAAAGAAAAAAAATAATAATTGCACCACATCACTCAGTAGAAGGAGGATATAATAATACACTATCTCTTTCTAATTTTTTAAATTATTCAGATTTTATTTTGACTTTACCTTCAAATTATCCAGAAATTGATTTTATATTCAGACCACATCCTGCCTTGTTTATATTTTTACGCAGCTATAAAAAATGGGGAGAAAAAAAGACAAATCAATGGATTGATAAACTATGCTCTTATAAAAATATAGAATATAGCACAGATGGTAATTATTTTAAAATATTTGCTGAATCTGACGGTATAATACAAGACTGCGGATCATTTCTTGTTGAATATTTTTATACAGGAAAACCTTGCTGTTATATGTTAAAAAGAAAAACTGATATAGATGAAAAATTCTCATATCTTGGAAAAAAGTGCCTAAACCATTGCTATATCGCTTATTCAAAAAAAGATATATCTAATTTTATAGAAAATGTCATTATTTTAGACAATGATATAAAAAAAGAAAAAAGAGATGAATTTTCTAAAAAAGAAATAATGATAAATTTTCCTCATGCAACAGATACAGTTATTTCTCATATCAAAAAAGAACTATTGAGTAGATAAATATGAAAAGAATACTAACATATGGCACTTTTGATGTTCTTCATTATGGCCATATTAACTTACTAAAAAGAGCAAAAGCTCTTGGAGACTACCTCATAGTAGGATTGTCTACAGACAACTTTAATAATATTAAAAATAAAAAATCATACTACTCTTTCTATCAACGTAAACTCATTTTAGAATCAATACGTTATGTAGATTTAGTCATACCAGAAGAAAGCTGGGAACAAAAAATACATGATATAAAGTTTTATAAAGCCGATATTTTTGTTATGGGAGACGACTGGGAAGGTAAATTTGATTTTTTATCAAAACAATGTGATATTATATATCTTCCAAGAACACCTGAAATATCATCAACACAAACACGTGTATACATTAATGAATATATAGCAAATATTAATTTATATAAATAATTTATGAAAATTCTTTTCACATGTTTATATATGAATGGATTTCACGGTTCTGTTCTTCATATTCTTGAGTATGCAGATTATTTATGTAAAAAAGGTCATTCTGTACACATAGCTTCTTTATACATAGATGAAAATTTTAAAAATATAGTTAAGAATTTTAATATTAATATAAAGATATTTTCAATTAAAGCTATTCATGAATCAGAAAAATATGATATTATTTGGTCATATCACCTGATATTTTTACCATACCTACTAGAGAAAGGCGTAAAATATAATAAAATTATTTACGGCTCACTTTCATCTTTTTTAAAAATTGAAAGGATTCCTATTTTTTACAAAAATTTAAATCTCATATCTTGTGTATCACAAGAAATTATTAATATGTATCATGACATATATGGAATTGATAAAAATTTTTTTACACTAATACCTAATCATATTCCTGAACATTTCGAAAACAAGAAAAAAATTTTAAATTCAAAATTAAAAAATATAGCAGTTGTATCTAATCATCCACCAAAAGAGATTCTACAACTTGATACTTATAAATACAATATTGACTATTATGGCACAATAACAAATACAAATATTCATATCACGCCAGAAATACTATTAAATTATGATGTTATTATTTCAATTGGTAAAACAGTTCAATACTCTTTGGCACTTGGTATACCAATATATGAATATGATCATTTTGGAGGATGTGGCTATATAAATTTACAAAATATATATGCAGAAGAATTGACGAATTTTAGCGGAAGAGGAACTAAAAAAATTTTAAATTCAAATCAATTATTATACACAATTGAACATGGATACGAACAGGCTTGTGATACTATTGACTTATTAAGATCTATATCTTTAGAAAGATACAATATTCAAAAACTTATTGAAAAACAACTATATCTAGCAAATCAAAGCAATAATACAATAATAATGAACAGCAATATCCTATTATATAATAATACATGCAGCGCAAGTATAGATCTACTATCAGACGCATATAATAAAATACTTCATCTTAATAATACAAATAAATATTTACAATCACAAATTAATAATATACAAAACTCACTTTCTATGAGAATTACATCTCCATTACGCAAGATAAGAAAGTTTTTCATAAACAAATTTAAATAGTTTGTATATTTTAATACAAAATTTCAAAATATAAAAACAAATATTTTCAAAAAATATATAAATTTAAGGATATAATGATGAATACAGAACACAATCATCCAAATGCAATTTTTATTCAGCTTACAACTCGTTGTAATGCAATGTGCATAAATTGTCCACATCCATTTACATATAGAACAATCAATAAAAAGGGATCAATGAATGACGATACATGGGAAACAATAGTACAATCTTTAATAAAAAATAACTACAAAGGCCAAGTAGGTCTTTATCTTCACCATGAACCACTACTTGCACCAAAACTATTTAATAAAATAGATGACATTAACAATAAAACAAATGCATTTGTGGTTTTATCAACAAATGGAAGTCTATTAAATGAAGATATTCAAAAAAAATTAATAGAGTCACCACCAAAAACACTACATATAAATATTAATTCAGCAGATAAAATGCAATATGAGAATATGACAAAATTAAATTATGATTCAGTAATTAATAATACAATACAGTTTATTGATATTGCATCAAAAAAAATAGATATACAGATAAACTGTCCAGTTTTACAAAATGTTGATACAGATAAATTAAAAAAAACTATTTCCTACAATTCAAGTGAATACAAATTTTTACGCAAACTCCAGAGGCGGACTACTAAAAAATATATCTGCTAAAAATTTTAATTCTAGATTTAAATCTGATAAACATTGTATACAGCCAAAAACAAATTTTAATATTTTATTTGATGGAAGTGTCATTTTATGTTGTCAAGACTGGATGCATGAATCAAAAAAAGATTTTGACAATATTTTAAATAAAGATATTTTTGATATTTATCAATATAGCATGCTAAAAATACAAAATCATTTTTTTCATGGCAAATACAATATTTACAAAATGTGTACTCACTGTTCTAAGGAAATGGGCTTTTCACTCAATACAAACTATTTTGAAATAATAAAAAATAAAACAAAAAATATATTTACAAAATTACTATCTAAGGATTAACATGAGTTCTATTTCTAAAGGCTTACTAAATGAAGCCCTCGAAATCCTCCGTCAGGCTGTCTCAGGTCGCCCTTTTGCCAATCAGGCTCAGCTTGCCCGTGCGTCTGGGGAGAGTGAGGCCAACATTTCGCGATGGTTGAGTGGTGCCTCAACACCGACACTGCGCAGGCTGGAACCTGTGCTCACGGCCCTGGGGGTGCGTTTTACCATGCCCGGTGAGGTCGCACCTGGCCTGCCCGTACACAAGCTGCAGCGTAATCTGGATATCCGGCCAGACAACTGGCGCATTCTGGATAGGGCTGACCCGCTGCCTACCATGCTGGCACTGGAGGTACAGGCAGATGACCTGTCAATGCAGCCGACGCTGGCGCCCGGCGATATAGCGCTGGTAGATACCAGCCCGGCCCCATTGCGTGACGGGCAGGTCTACCTTGTGAGAGAGCCGGGCAAGGCCAAAGGGGCCTGCATGTTCCGTCGCCTTTCCATGCCGAGAGGGCACAGGTTCGGATTGATGGTGCTGAATCCTGACAATCTGGCAGGCGGTTATACGCCCATTGTCACACATGTGGCCATGAACGAACGGCCGGAGAAGTTCATCCTGGGTCTGGTGATCAAGAGCATTACCACTATTGCCTCCAAATCCAACTCCACAGCAGACCAGAGCCTTTTGCTGTAGGGCAGGCCAAACAAAAAGGCCCCCGGCAACCGAGAGCCTCACAAAGTGACTGAGTAAAGGGCAATTCAGGGTTTCAGACAAAATCCTGCCCATAGACCAAAAAATGCCAACTTCTCATTGGTATATCTGGGTATTTTGTGAGGCTACCTGAGAGGATATATATCCGAAAAAGTGAAGCCCCACAAAGCTTTTGGGGCTTTATGGGGCTTCGTGACAGCCTAATTTGGCGGAGGGAGAGGGATTTGAACCCCCGTAGGGCGTAAACCCTAAACGGTTTTCAAGACCGCCGCGATCAGCCGCTCTGCCATCCCTCCAAAGGGTCAGAATCTGAATTGGTAATTTGCCTCATCCGTCAGGTATAGTCAATTATTTTATGTCCAGATCATCAGGGCTGATGCAGCTCTGCTGTTGACGCACATGGTGCCTTTGCATAGAACTCTTTGTGGAGAAACACAATTTTCAGGAGGGGATCATGCTTCTTTCGATTCTGGTCTATCTGTGCTGTGGGGCTGTGGCCGGTGTGCTGGCTGGTCTACTGGGTGTAGGTGGTGGCATCGTCATCGTACCCATGCTGGTAACCATCTTTCCCACTCAGGGCGTACCGCCGCAGTATATTCAACAGATGGCCCTGGCTACTTCTCTTGCGAGCATCATCATCACATCCATATCCAGCTCGCGCGCCCATAACAAGCGTGGTGCCGTACACTGGGATATTGTGCGCAATATCACGCCTGGCATCCTAGCCGGCACCTTCCTGGGTGGCCTGGTGGCCAGCTATATGCCAACGCTTTTCCTGAAAGTATTTTTCATCTGCTTCCTGCTGGTCGTGGCCTGTCAGATGCTTTCCAATTACCGGCCCCCGGCCAGTCGTGAAATGCCTGGCGCACTGGGCACTACCGGCGTAGGCGGCATCATTGGCCTGGTTTCCAGCTTTGTAGGTATTGGCGGCGGCACGCTTTCCGTACCCTTTATGTCTTTCTGTAATGTGCCCCTGCACCATGCCGTGGGCACCTCAGCGGCCATCGGCTTCCCCATTGCCGTGGCCGGTACACTGGGCTATATCATCGGCGGCTGGGGCCGGCCCGACCTGCCAGCTTTCAGCCTGGGCTTTGTGCATCTTCAGGCGCTGATCTGCCTGGCGGCAGCCAGTTACTGCACTGCTCCCCTGGGGGCAAAGCTCTCCCATTCCCTGCCCACGGCCAAGCTGAAGAAGTGGTTCGCCTTCTTCCTCATACTGGTGGCCCTGCGCATGCTCTGGGGTATTCTGTAAAAGCACAGGGGCAGTCCGGCCATGCAGCGCCGCAGACATAACGCATCATGCCGGAACGGACTGGAGGATTATCCTGCGATGACCGTGGGCGGACTGCTCTGTACCCCATCTCTGTCAAGTCGTGTCTGCTGAGGCCCATATGTCTCTTCTGGCTATCCGTGCCCGCAGTATCCTGTCTCTCAACGGCGAAAGCCCGGCCCGGGGCGAGAGACTGTTTGCGCCGCTGAAAAAAATAGATAACGCTGTGCTTCTTGTGCGAGAAGGCCTGGTGCTGGACGTCCTTCCATGGAAAGAGGCAGACCTTCCCGCTGGGGCCCAGGTGCGTGACGTAGGGCCCGTCTGTCTGGCCCCGGCTGTGGTCAATGCCCACTGCCATATACAGCTTTCCTGCCTCAAAGGGCGTACCCTCTGGGGGAAAGGGTTCAGTGCCTGGCTCTCCAGCATGATACCGCTGCTGCATGAAGCCGACGCCCACACGGCAGGCCTGGCCGTGCAGGACGCCTGTGAGGATATTGCCTCAAGCGGTACCCTGCATGTGGGGGATGTCGGCGGCTCTCTGCCGGGGCGCCTGAGCATGGTTCATGCAGCCTGTTGTGCTACGGGGCTTGGGGTGACCCACTTCTGTGAGTGGTTCGGCTTCGGGCCACCCTTTGCCGATACTCAGGGGCCCTGGCCACCACGCTGCCGCGAAGAAGCAGAAGCCGATATGGCCCTGGCTGCCTGCTGTGCGCCTGCCGGGCATGCCCTCTACTCCACCGGGCCGGATATCCTGCAGGCAGCGCGGCGCTATTGTGCCCAGCATGGCAGGATCTTCAGCTTCCACCTGGCAGAATCCTCTGAAGAGACAGAGCTGCTGACCGATGGCACAGGGCCGCTGTATCAGTGCTACGCAGGTAAGGTACTGCCCGGGGCATGGCGCGCTCCGGGCAAACGGCCTGTGGCACTGGCTGCTGACCTCGGCCTGCTGGGCCCGGGCAGCCTGGCTGTGCATGGTGTACATCTGAACGCAGATGAAACAGGTATGCTGGCTGATTCGGGGACAGCACTGTGCCTCTGCCCCCGCTCCAACAGTAATCTTGGCGTGGGCCTGCCCCCGGTGGGGGATCTGCTTGAAAGTGGCACACTGCTCTGCCTGGGAACCGACGGCCTGACCTCCAATACAGATCTTGATGTGCGGCAGGAAGCCGTCTTTTTACGTGAACATCTGGACGTACCGCCAGAAGCGCTGGTGCGCATGCTGACCGTCAACGGCGCCGCGGCTGTGGGCCTGCCCCAGCCTGCGGGCAGCCTGAGCCCCGGCAGCCCGGCCCGCTTCTGCATATTACCTGAAGCCCTGACATATTAAGTCCTGAAGGAGCCCCTATGGAGCGCACTCTGATTCTGGATGCCCTCAATGCAACTGCAGCGCAGGAACACATCACACTCTGCGGCTGGATACGCACTCGCCGCGATGCCAAGGGCTTTTGTTTCGTGGAACTCAATGACGGTTCCTGCCTGGCCAATATGCAGTGTATCGTAGACGAAGGCACCGAAGCCCATGCTGCCCTGGGCGATGCCAATACCGGGGCTGCTGTTCAGATCGAGGGTGAACTGGTGGCGTCTCCGGGCAAGGGGCAGAGATGGGAAGTACGGGCCAGGGCTCTTCGTGTTTTTGGCCTGGCAGATCCGGAAAGCTTCCCTTTACAGAAAAAACGTCATTCAGACGAATTTTTGCGCGGTATTGCACATTTGCGGCCCCGTACCAATAAATTCGGAGCTGCTTTTCGTATCCGCTCCGAAACCGCACGGGCCGTACATGACTTTTTCCATGCCCGACGCTTCGCCCTTGTTCATACGCCTGTGCTGACAGGGGCCGACTGCGAAGGCGCGGGCGAGATGTTTCGCGTGACCACACTGCCTGTGGGGGCAACTGATCAGACTGCAGATTTTTTCAACCGCCAATGCAACCTTACGGTATCAGGCCAGCTGGAAGCTGAAGCCCTGGCCCTGGGGCTTGGGCGGGTCTACAGCTTTGGCCCTACCTTCAGGGCAGAAAACTCCAATACGCCGCGCCATGCTGCTGAATTCTGGATGATCGAGCCAGAGATGGCCTTTGCTGACCTGGATGACCTGATGGAGCTGAGCGAAAGCCTCACCCGCCATGTGGTTGAGCATGTGCTCCTGCATTGCGAGGCTGACCTCAAACTTTTTGACAGCTTTGTGGACAAGGGCCTGCTGGAACGTCTCAGAGCTATGCTGAATCGGCCCTTTGCCCGTATTTCCTATACTGAGGCTGTGGCTATTCTTACGGACTGTGACAGGGAGTTCACCTACCCTGTGGCCTTCGGTACTGACCTGCAGACAGAGCATGAACGCTATCTGGCTGAAGAGCATTTTCAGCGCCCGGTGATAGTGTATAACTACCCCAGAGAGATCAAGGCCTTTTATATGCGGGCCAATGACGACGGCGAGACCGTGGCGGCCATGGATATGCTGGTACCGCGCATCGGGGAGCTCATCGGCGGCTCACAGCGCGAAGAGCGGCTGGACAGGCTCACAGCCCGCATTCTGGAACTGGGCCAGGAACCTGAAGACTACTGGTGGTATCTGGACCTGCGACGCTTCGGCAGTGTGCCGCACGCAGGTTTTGGATTGGGCTTTGAACGACTGCTGATGATGCTGACCGGCATCACCAATATACGCGATGTGCTGCCCTTCCCACGTACACCAGGCAGTCTGGAGTTTTGAGGCCTGCATACAATGCCGGCCTTTTAACTGAGGCTGTGCCTTGTATGCAGGCCTGCCGGGCGCACTACAAAAAAACCCGCTCAGAGAGCGGGCTGATGCAATGTGACGGGCAGAAATCTACTCGCCGCGAAGGTGTTCATCCGCCTCCTGCCGGGCCTTGCAGTTGATGCACAGGCGCGTCACAGGCCGTGCCTTGAGACGGGGAATGCTGATATCCTCACCACATTCTTCGCAGATGCCGTAGGTTCCGTCGCTCATGCGCTGCAGGGCCGCCTGTATCTTGCGAATGAGGCGGCGTTCACGGTCACGGATGCGTAAGGTGAAAGCCCTGTCGGATTCAGCAGTTGCCCTGTCGGCCGGGTCGGCGAAAACTTCATTGCTGTCTGTCAGTTCCTCAAGTGTGCTGTTGCCCTTCTGATGGGCCTCTGCCAGCATTTCATTCAAAAGCTTACGAAAGTATTCAAGATCGCTGTGATCCATATCTCCTCCACCGGAGGCAGCCTCCGGCTTGGGGTTTGGTTGGAAGTCATTTTCAAACTCCAGTAGGAAAAAGTAGCTGTAAAAGCCACGTTTGTAAAGCACGAGAACCCGCTAAGCGGCCAGCAGAGCCAAAAAATCAGGAAAGCTCATTACTTTCAGGTGGATGCAAAAAAGCTGACCGCATGTCCTGCCGTATGGCCTCGCGTACTTCCTCCCAGGCAGGGTCTGCCCATGTGGCTTCCGGCCGTATGGGCATTACATTCACTGTCTGCCTGTCTCCTGCATTTTCTACGCCCATGGGCACCTCCCTGCCCAGAGCTGCAGCCTTGGGCGCATAGGAGGCAGTCAGCGCTGCTGCTTCCTTCAATATATCTGCAGGCCAGGCAGCCCCGCCCCGGGCCAGGCCCAGCGGGCCAGGCAGATGCTGTACAGAAAGCAGCAGATCACCAGCCCGTGCGGCAGCGGCCAGCTTTTTATTGTCGGCATCGTTACGGCCTATGCAAAGCCAGTAATGCTCCCCTGCGGCTTCGCGCCAGAACTGACGGCCCAGGTTAGCCAGAGCAAAGTCCTGTGCCAGTTCTTCTGCTGCAGTATTCCGCCAGGACAGTACAGGCCAGTAACGCCGGGCGTTCTCACGCTCGGTCAGGCGACAACCGCCCCCGGGGGTAGGAATTTCCTTAAGGCCATAATGCCGGGCCAGAGCCAGCTGATCATTACGCCCCCGTCCGGAGATAGCATGCAGGCGCTCCCGGTCTACAAGGCCGCTCACCTCGGCAGCAGTAGGTGGCAGGAGGCGGGCTGAAAGCGGCCGCAACAGCAGGTCCCGTACACCGGCTTCTCGCGAGATACGGTGGATAGTATCACGCCGTTGCGACATGGGCCGCTGCCCCAGCACTTCACCACTGGCAAGAAAGCGGGCCCCTGCAGACTCCATATAAAGACGGGCATGGCGCAGAAGCAGGATTTTGCAGTCTATGCAGGGGTTCATCACCTTGCCAAAGCCATGGGCCGGTCGTGCGCGCAGCATGGCAGCAAAGTCCGCACTGACGTCCAAATGCGTGATATCAAGGTCATAAAGCTGCTGCCAGCGAGGCACAGCCAGAGTGCTGCCAAAGAAAGGGGAGACACAGTGCAGGCAGCGTACCACGAGGCCCTGTTCCTGAAGGACTTTGGCGGCAAGAATACTGTCAAGCCCACCAGAAAAAAGCACAATGACGTCCGGCCTGTCTTGGGAAAAATTTTTTCTTGTATCCATGCCATTATCTTATCTCAAGGCAAAAATGGCGACAAGTTTACAAAGTCTTGATATCAAGAATAAATACTGATAAAATTGCCCATGATACTGAATTGCCTTGCGCACAACGCTTTGCTATGATGCTGCGCTTAGACACTATATTACACGGAGCATGAGCACTATGGCCAGAAAACCGACCCCAGGCGGCGAAAGCGCCCGCATCGAGGCTCTCACTACGGCCTTGACCACCATTGAACGCAAGTACGGCAAGGGCGCGGTCATGAAGCTGTCCGATGACGCCCACGTCAATATACCGGTCATCCCCACTGGCTCCATCGGTCTTGACCTGGCTCTGGGCGTCGGTGGCATCCCGCGGGGGCGCATCACCGAAATTTTCGGCCCCGAGTCTTCTGGCAAAACCACACTGACCCTGCATATCGTGGCCGAATGTCAGAAGATGGGTGGGGTCTGCGCCTTTGTAGACGCCGAACATGCTCTGGATGTGTCTTATGCACGTCGACTGGGTGTCAATACTGACGAGCTGCTCATCTCCCAGCCTGATTACGGCGAACAGGCTCTGGATATTGCCGATATGCTGGTGCGTTCCGGTGCTGTGGATCTGGTGGTTATCGACTCAGTGGCAGCCCTCATCCCCCAGGCCGAGCTTGAAGGCGATCTGGGCGAAACTCAGGTGGGAGGGCATGCCCGCCTCATGTCCCATGCCATGCGCCGCCTGACAGGTACTATCCACAAGTCGCGCACTTCGGTTATCTTTATCAACCAGATCCGCATGAAAATCGGCGTCACCGGCTACGGCAGCCCGGAGACCACTACCGGCGGTAATGCGCTTAAATTTTATTCATCTGTACGAATGGATATCCGCCGCATTCAGACACTCAAGGATAAAGAAGAATCCTTCGGCTCGCGCACCAGAGTCAAAGTGGTCAAGAACAAGGTGGCCCCGCCCTTCCGCAGCGCTGTTTTCGACATTTTATTTGGCCAGGGCATCTCCCGTTCAGGAGAACTGCTGGATATTGGTATCGAAGCCAAAATCATTGAGCAGAGCGGTTCATGGTTTGCCTTTGGCCCGGAAAAACTGGGGCAGGGGCGCGAAAAAGTGCGTGCACTGCTGGATGAAAATCCTGAACTGCGCCAACAGATAGAAGCCAGGGTCATCGAGTTTCTGGGTATGCACCCGCAGGAATTCACACCCACCGCTGCAGATTTGGATGAAGGCGCACCCGCGCCAAACTACGACTAGCCGTGAAGGCCGGGCTATGCCCCGGCCTCCGTTCGCCAGGGAGGCCCTATGCTGACTGCCCAGGAAATACGCCGCCGCTATCTGGAATTCTTTAAACGCCATGGGCACGAAATCGTGGCCTCAGGGCCACTCATTCCGCCCAATGACCCTACCCTGCTCTTTACCAATGCAGGTATGGTACAGTTCAAGAAACTTTTTCTGGGTGAGGAAAAACGGTCCTACAGCACAGCCGTTACCTGCCAGAAATGCCTGCGTGTTTCAGGCAAACATAATGACCTGGAAAACGTGGGCCGTACTGCGCGCCATCACACCTTCTTTGAAATGCTGGGCAATTTCTCCTTTGGCGACTACTTCAAACGTGAGGCCATCAGCATGGCCTGGCAGTTTGTCACCGAAGAGCTGGAGCTGCCCAGAGATCGCCTCTGGGTCACAGTCTATCGTGATGACGATGAGGCCGCCGCCATCTGGCAGGAAGTGGCCAGCATTGACCCCAGCCGCATAGTACGCCTTGACGAAAAGGACAATTTCTGGACCATGGGTGACACCGGCCCCTGTGGCCCCTGCTCCGAAATCTATGTAGACCAGGGCGCAGACATGGCCTGCGGCCCTGACTGCGGCATTGGCCGGTGCGACTGCGACCGTTTTCTGGAAATATGGAATCTGGTCTTTACCCAGTTCGACCAGCTGGCCGAGGGCAAGCGCGTACCGCTGGCTGCGCCCAATATCGATACGGGTATGGGGCTGGAACGCATAGCGGCTGTATGCCAGGGCAAGCGCTCAAACTTTGACTGTGACCTTTTTCAGGATATCATCCAGTACGCGGCCGGACTGGCAGGCGTGACGTACAGCTTCAGCCAGCCGGACAGCAATGATGTGGATACGGCCCTGCGCGTCATTGCCGACCACAGCCGCTCTGCTGCCTTTCTCATTGCAGAGGGTGTTCTGCCTTCCAATGAAGGGCGGGGCTATGTGCTGCGCCGTCTCATCCGCCGGGCATTGCGCTTTGCCACACTCATGGGGGTGCATGAGCCCTTCTTGCACAAAACAGCCCGAAAGGTCACGGAAATCATGGGGGAAGCCTATCCTGACCTCAAGGATAACGCTGACTTCATCGACCGGGCTGTTTTTGAAGAGGAGCAGCGTTTCTCCCTCACTCTGGAAAACGGCCTGCGCCTGCTTGAAGAAGAACTGCAGCATTTGAATGAAGCAGGGCAAAAACTCATCCCGGGTGAATTCTGCTTCAAGCTTTATGATACCTATGGTTTCCCCCTTGATATCGTCAGCGACGTTTCTGAAAAACGCGGTTTCAGCATTGACCATGCCGGCTTTGAAGCCCATATGCGTGCCCAGCGCGAACGCGCCCGTGAACATCAGAAAAGGGGTGGCCTGCTGGGGCAGGATGGCGCACAGGGTGGGGCGGCCTTCAAAGGACTGGCTGAAGCCGGTGTAAGCAGTATTTTTACAGGTTATGCGGGGCTGACAGCCCAAAGCCCTCTTGCAGCTCTGCTGGATGCCACCGGTCAGCCTGTGGAATTTCTGGGCCAGGGTCAGATGGGCTATGCCGTAGCAGAGAGCACGCCCTTTTACGGTGAATCCGGCGGGCAGGTCGGAGACGCTGGCAGCATGACCTCCACCATGGGAGAGGCCAGGGTGCGTACAGCCATCAAGGCTGCGCCTGATCTGACAGTACATGAGATAGAAGTCACACGCGGTGAGCTGCACAGGGGAGACAGCGTATCTCTCTCGGTCGATGCTGATACACGGCTGGCTACGGCACGCAACCATACCTGTACCCATCTGCTGCATGCGGCTCTGCGCCGTGTGCTGGGCACCCATGTGAAGCAGGCAGGCTCTCTGGTAGATGGTCAGCGTCTGCGCTTCGACTTTTCGCATATTGCTGCCCTGACAGCAGAAGAACTGGCTGCAGTAGAACGTGACGTCAACCGTGCCATCATGGCCGATGTGCCGGTCAGAGCACAGGAAATGCCCCAGGCCGACGCACTGGCTGCCGGAGCCATGGCACTCTTTGGCGAAAAATATGGTGACGTGGTGCGTGTGCTCACTGTAGGGCATGAGGAGCAGGAGCCAGAATCTGTAGAACTGTGCGGTGGCACGCATCTTGAGCGTACCGGCCAGGCCGGAGCCTTCTTCATCCTTTCCGAAACAGGTGTTGCTGCCGGTGTACGACGCATCGAAGCTGTCACCGGCTGGAATGCCTACAGTCAGGCTGTCAGCCTCAGGGCCGAGGCTGCCACCGTGGCCAGTCTTCTCAAGTCCCGTCCCGGGCAGCTGGCTGAGCGTACCCAGGCTCTGCTGGCTGACAACAAAAAACTGCGCAAGGCTGCTGAAAAGGCCGCAGCCGCTCCTGCTTCCGGCGGGGATATGCTGCAGGGTGTGGAAGACGTCAATGGTATCAGCCTGCTGGCTGTACGTCTTGATAATATTCCTGTCAAAGCCCTGCGCGAAATCATGGACGACGTACGTTCGCGTCTTTCTCAAAAGGCTGTGGTCTGCCTGGCCACAGCAGAAGAAGGCAAGGTTGGCCTTCTGCTTCATGTCTCCAAGGATCTGCACGGCCAGTTCACCGCACCGGCTCTCATCAAGACCGTTGCCGCGCCGTGCGGCGGTTCAGGCGGTGGCAGGCCAGATCTTGCCCAGGCCGGCGGCAGCAAGCCCGAGGGTATTGCCGAGGCCTTTACCGTACTCAAACAACTGATTGCACAATAAGGTATCATCATGATCGGTATCTCCAAACTGTATTGTGGGCAGGTCGAACCTTCCGACGCTCTGCGCTACGGGCGTCACTCCGGCCAGCTGCCCTCGCATCTTCTGCAGTTCTCTAAAGACAAGAAGCCTGTGGTAGTCTGGAATATGACCAAGCGCTGCAACCTCAAGTGCGTACACTGCTATGCCAAGGCTGTGGATGTGGACGGTCAGGATCAAATCAGTACCGATCAGGCCAAGGCCATGATCGATGACCTGGCAGCCTACGGCGCACCGGTAATGCTCTTCTCCGGTGGTGAGCCGCTCGTGCGCAAAGATCTGGTTGAGCTGGCCAGCCATGCCACCAGCAAGGGCATGCGCGCCGTCATTTCCACCAACGGTACCCTCATCAGCAAGGAAAAAGCACGCGAGCTCAAGAGCGTTGGCCTTTCCTATGTGGGTATTTCTCTGGATGGTCTTGAGGAGGTGCACGATCACTTCCGCGCCGTGCCGGGCTCTTTCAAAAAAGCCCTGGAAGGCATTGCCAACTGTCAGGCAGAAGGTCTCAAGGTAGGCCTGCGTTTTACCATCAACAAACGCAATGTGGCTGAAATTCCAGGTATTTTTCAGCTCCTGCGCGATCTGGAAGTACCAAGGGCCTGCTTTTACCATCTGGTCTACTCCGGCCGTGGTTCCGAACTCATCAAGGAAGACCTGGACCATACCGAGACCCGCGCCGTGCTGGACCTCATCATGGATGAGACCCGTGCCCTCTTTGACGCGGGCATGCCCAAGGAAATCCTCACGGTGGATAATCACGCTGACGGCCCCTATGTGTGGATGCGCCTCCTGCGGGAGGACCCCAAACGCGCCGAGGAAGTGCTGGAGCTTCTGCAGTACAATGAGGGCAATAATTCCGGCCGGGGCATTGGCTGCATTTCCTGGGACGGACGGGTACATCCTGATCAGTTCTGGCGCGAACATGTCTTCGGTAATGTGCTGGAGCGCCCCTTTTCGCAGATATGGGATGACCCCGCCATCGAACTGCTGCACAAGCTCAAGAACAAGAAGGCCCATGTGGGCGGGCGCTGTGCCAAATGCAAGTTCCTGAACATCTGCGGCGGCAACTTCCGTGCACGGGCCGAAGCCTACTACGGCGATATCTGGGCGCAGGATCCTGCCTGTTATCTCACCGATGCAGAAATCGGCCTCTAGGAGAGGGGAGTATGACTACGACATTTCATCGGGGCCGCCGTTTGCGGCGCAGCCCTCAATTGCGTGCGCTGGTGCGCGAAACGGCCCCCCTCCTGACCGAAGAGCTTATCATGCCCTACTTTGTGGTGGAGACCGAAGATCAGTCTTTCCGCAAGGAAGTGCCCTCCATGCCCGGCCAGTATCAGCTTTCCCTGGGAGAGCTGGAAAAACAGGTGGAAAAGGCCGTGGATACGGGCCTGAACGCAGTGCTGCTTTTCGGCATTCCGGCCCATAAGGACGAAAAAGCCTGTGGAGCCTATGCCGAAGATGGTATTGTGCAAAAGGCTGTACGCCTGCTCAAACGGCGCTGGCCCGGGCTTGTGGTCATTACCGATGTCTGCCTGTGCGAATACATGAGCCACGGCCACTGCGGTATTCTGACGCCACAGGGGGCTGTGCTCAATGACGCTACCCTGCCCCTGCTGGCACAGACAGCCGTGAGCCATGCCCGGGCAGGGGCTGACATGGTGGCACCTTCTGACATGATGGATGGCCGTGTGGCGGCCATACGCAGTGCACTGGATGCGGCAGGCTGCGAAGACGTGCCTCTGCTCTCCTATGCCGTCAAGTACGCCTCTGCTTACTACGGGCCCTTCCGTGACGCGGCCGAATCAGCCCCAGCCTCGGGAGACCGCAAGGCTTATCAGATGGACGCGGCCAATGCGCGCGAAGCTCTGCTGGAAGCCAGGGCTGATCTGGCAGAAGGGGCTGATGCCCTTATCGTCAAGCCTGCCGGCCCATACAGTGATATCATCCGCATGGTACGCGATGCAGTAGACGTACCTGTATGTGCATACCAGGTCAGCGGCGAATATTCCATGATCTGCGCTGCCGGACAAAATGGCTGGATAGACCAGAAGGCAGTCATGCTGGAAAGCCTCACAGGTCTGAAACGGGCCGGGGCAGACATGATCATCACCTATTTTGCCGAAGAGATATTGCGGCAAAGGCTGGCACGCTGATGCACGGACACGCGAAAACTGCTGGCACGGTACAGGCGCATGGTCATCCCGGTGGACATCCGGGCGGACACCACGGAATGCCTCCCCGCATACTGGAAGACGGCAGCCCTGCCTGCAAGCTGATTGCCTGGGAGGTGACCCGATCCTGCAATCTGGCCTGCAAGCATTGTCGGGCCGAGGCGCATCCCGAGCCGTATCCCGGTGAACTGTCCACTGAGGAAGCCAAAGCGCTTATTGATACCTTCCCGCAGGTGGGCAAGCCCATCATCATTTTCACCGGCGGCGACCCCATGATGCGCCCTGATGTTTATGAGCTTGTGGCCTATGCCCATGCTAGGGGGCTGCCCTGTGCCTTTTCCCCCAACGGCACGCTCATAACACCGGAAAACGCGCGCAAACTCAAGGAAGCCGGGGTTGACCGCTGTTCCATCTCCATTGACGGAGCAGACGCGGACAGCCACGACGCATTTCGCGGTGTACCCGGCGCCTTTGAGGCCAGCATGCGCGGCATTGGCTATCTTAAGGATGCCGGACTGCCCTTTCAGATCAACACCACGGTCACCCGTAACAATCTGAGCAGCTTCAAGCAGATCTTCGAGCTTTGTGAACGTATAGGCGCAGTGGCCTGGCATATCTTTCTGCTGGTACCCATGGGCCGTGCCGCAGGTTTGGCTGATCAGGTCATCACGGCTCAGGAATACGAAGACGTGCTGCACTGGTTCTATGATTTCCGCAAGACAACAGCCATGCACCTCAAGGCTACCTGTGCCCCCCACTACTACCGCATTATGCGGCAGCGCGCCCATGAAGAGGGCATTGCCGTCACGCCGGAAAATTTCGGTATGGACGCCATGACGCGTGGATGCCTAGGTGGCACGGGCTTCTGTTTCATCAGCCACGTGGGGCAGGTGCAGCCCTGTGGCTATCTTGAACTCAACTGCGGCAATGTGCGTCAGACGCCCTTCCCCGAAATCTGGCGTAAGAGTGAGTACTTCCGCCAATTCCGTACACAAAGCTGTTACAAGGGCAAGTGCGGGGTGTGCGAATACCATAAGGTCTGCGGCGGCTGCCGGGCACGGGCCTGGAGTATGGACGCCGATCACATGGGGCCGGAGCCACTGTGCACCTATCAGCCGCGCAAGGCATGAAGCAGGGAGACATCATGGACATAAGCCCCATCCAGAAAAAACTGCTGGATATCATACAGACAGACTTCCCGCTGGAGCCACACCCCTATGCCATACTGGGGCAGCGCCTGGGTATCAGTGAAGAAGAGGCCCTGGAAGCTGTCAACGATCTGCGTCGCCGCAAGATCATTCGCCGTCTTGGGGCCAATTTCCAGTCCAAAAAGCTGGGTTTTGTCTCAACACTCTGCGCTGCCAAGGTACCTGAAGATAAAATGGAGGCCTTCACGGCTGAGGTCAATGCCCATGTGGGCGTAACCCACAACTATCTGCGTGAACACGACTACAATATCTGGTTCACCCTCATCAGCCCTTCACGCGAAGAGGCTGCAGCAACGCTTGCGACGTTCACAGCACGTACAGGCATACCTATCCTCAATCTGCCGGCTACCAAGCTTTTTAAGATACGGGTAGACTTCCGTATGGATGATGGCGCATAGCGCCTTCCGCCGCGCACACTGTCAGCCTAAAAAAAGGGGCCGTATGAAAGCATACGGCCCCTCTGCGTTGCAAATCGCTCTAGTATACTACACTGTAGGACATGACTTCCGGCCTGTGGAAGTAGAACTCCACACGACGGTTAAGGGAGCGGCTTTCGGCATCAATGCCGGGTTTGAGGGGGCGCGTATCGCCATAGGCTACACCGCGCATGCGCGTGGGCTTGATGCCTTTGTCAGCCAGATAATGCACCAGTGTCGCCGCACGCGCACCAGAAAGTTCCCAGGCAGAGCTAAAAGGGGGCTTTGCCTCGCTGCCATCTGCATGGCCGCGTACCATCAGATAGAGATTATATTCCCGCAGCAACTTGAGCACACTTTCCAGAACATCCCTGCCCTGCGGCAGAAATTCGATGGAGCCGGGTGCAAACATGACGTCTGAGTTAACTCGCAGCTGCACCCCCACATCATCAGCACTGATGCCTGTGGCATTCTGTGGTACTGCGTCAGCCATGAGCATCTGCTTGAGCTTCTGTGCAATGGCATAGTGGGAGCGCTCAGTCTCGTTGATCTTCAAATCACGCGTGTCTATCTTGTCGGTGTTCTGTATGAAAGGATTATTGGAGATAGGAGAAGTAGAACTGGAGTCATAGTTGCGCTCGCCGCTGAAATACGCAGCAAGACCGGCACGGGTATCTTCCGGCACCATACTCAGCACCCAGAGCAGAATGAAGAAGGCCATCATGGCCGTTACGAAGTCGGCATATGCCACTTTCCATGCACCGCTCATAACATCCCTCACTTTTGCACAGGGCCACCAGGCTGTACGCCCGGTGGCCCTGATGGTTGTCAGTCATACAGTATGCATCCGCCTAACCGCTACGCAACTTCTCTTCCATCTCTGCGAAGGCAGGGCGGAAAGGATAGGGGATGGCCCGGCGACCGTACTCTACGGCAATAAGGGGGGTAGAGCCACGAATGGCAGCAGCCACGGCCTCCTTGATGGCATTGTAGTAAAAATGCTCTTCCGAAACAAAATTTTCCAGCTTGGAGCCCATGGGGCCAAAAAGACCATAGCAGCAGAGAATACCGAAGAAGGTACCCACCAGGGCTGCGCCAATATAGTGGCCCAACACTTCCGGTGGTTCGTTGATCTTGCCCATGGCCAGCACGACACCCAGTACACAGGCCACGATACCCATACCAGGCATGGATTCTGCCATATGACTGATAGAATGGGCAGGCAGCATGCCTTCTTCGCGCATGGTCTCAATATCGACGTCCATAAGGCTGTCGATGTCAGCCGGGTCGCCCGTAGTCAGATAAACGCGCAGGGTATCACCAATGAAGTTCACGAGACGGGTATCTTTGGAGACTTCAGGGTATTTGCTGAATATGGGGCTGGACTCAGGCTTTTCCACATCGCTTTCTATGCTGATGACGCCTTCCCGGTGCATCTTTGAAAAAAGCGTATAGAGTAACGCCAGGGTTTCCAGATAACGGGATTTGCTTGACCCGGGGTCGGCAAAAAGATGCTTGAGGCTTTTGACGATCAGCCCGAAGGTATACTTGGTCTGCGAGCCGAAGAAAGCACCAAGCCCGCAACCGAGAATGATGATGAACTCGGCTGGCTGAAACAGGATACCCCACTGACCATGCGCCATGGTATACCCGGCGAAAACCGAGGCTGCGACGATGACAAGACCGATAAGTAGATACATACTCTGCCGCCTGTTGGGACATCCCCGGCAGGGCCAGGGCGCTGACCGGATTAACGACATATGCAGACAACTGCACAGGGCAGTTACCGCCTGAAAGCTTCAACGGCCGGGTGAGAAATTACTTTAGCCCTTTCCGGGGTAAAAAGGCAAGCATACACCTGCTTCAGCGTCCCAGAAGACCACGTATCAGCCCCCCAGCCCCGTCCAGCCCTTTTTTGAGAGCATCCCCTGCGTTCTGTCCTGCGCCCTGCGCGCCGTCTCTTGCAGTACCGCCTGCATCCAGAAGAGCTTCCGGTAATTTTCTGGCCATATCCAGAGCAAACCTGGGCTCCACACCATACGTTATGTTACTGAACGGCCCCTGTGCCACTACCGGAATGTTCATGCCCAGCGCCCTGACCTGGGCTGTGGCGTTGAGATACTGACGCGGCAGACTGACATGCGCCCTTCCCTGAGCATTGAGGCCACTGGAAGTCACAGTTACAGGTTGGGCAGTTATCTCCCCGTTGCAGGCGGTAAAGGGTATACGCACCAGCTCGAATCTGTCAGGCACACTGTTTTTGCCGGTAAGGCCCGGCATATCTGAGGGCAAGACCGAAAGAGCCTTCAGCTGAACATCGCGGGCCTCCAGTACCCCCGTGCCGTTCAGACTGGCCTGCAGCTCCGCAGCAGTGCTGCCATGCACATGCAGCTCAGTATCCAGAGCAGCCACACCTTCTACAGCGCGGGTCTGACCCATGGCCTCCAGCAGAGCGCCTGTCTGCACACCAGCGGCAATGGCCTTGATACGATAGCTTTCTGCCGGCAAATCGGCTTCGCCCGAGGCCTTGAGGCTGCCGCCAGCCAGAGATGCCTTCCCGCCAGTCAGGGTATAACGCCCCCGGCTTCCCTTGAGAATAACAGATATATCCTTGACTGTCAGCTTATTGTACTGAATGCCCGCCAATGCCATACGGACATCCAGATCTGGCAGAAAATCCGTATCACCTCCGACCTTCCTGCTGCCCCTGGGTGCAGGGTCGGGCGACTGACCAGCCGGCCGCATACTCTGCTGCACGGCCTTCTTCTGATCAGGCAGAGGCAGATATTGATCCAGGTGTACCATGCCAGACTGCAGGGCCAGCGTAACGGCCATGGGGCTGCCAAGATGCAAACTCACATCCCCTCTGGCAGGTGTATCGTCCAGTTGTATGGCCATCTGGCGTAAATGCAGGCTGTCAGAAGCATATTCCACAGCGCATTGCAGACGCAAAGTATCCTTACTGTGCCCTTTAATGTTCAGGCCGGCCAGAGCAGCGATCTTTCGAGGCGCACCGTCCAGATGCAGCTTCCCCGTGAAAGCCAGAGGGCTGCAACTGCCCTGTCCCTCCAGGTCCAGACGGCCCTGAGGCAGACTCAGGCTGCACGATGCCAGTCGCATTGCCATGGTCTGCAGATCAATGGCACCTTCACAAGCCAGAGTCAGAGGTGCAGCCTGCCCGGGGATCAGGCCGGCCTCTGGCCTGAGGCTGAACCGTACCTGACGGAAGGTCAGATGCGGAGCATAATAACGCAGCAGCCCCGCAGCATCGAACTGGCCCGCCAGGATACACTGGCCGTTCTGACTGAGGTCAAAGGCGAAACTGCATTGCAGGGAAGCTTCTTCCCGGCGTCGCAGATTATTCACAGTAACATCGAGCCCGCTGATAGCATAGTGACTGCCGTCACTATGGGTAAAACGCAGGCTCCCGTTCTGCAGACGCAGATGTCTGAGTTCCACAGGCAGACTGTCAGAAGGGGGCTGACGCACAGCGCTTTCGTCCTGCGAAGCCACGTGCTCTGATGCAGTCTGCATGGTGTGCACTTCCAGCAAAGGCTCATCCAGGCGTATCTCGCGTATGACGATTTTACCAGAAAGAAGCGGCATCAGCTCCAGTTCGGCCATCCCCCCCCTGAGAGACAGGGCCATGCCAGTTTTCCTGGCATCTCCACCCCAGGATGCCTCACTGAAGATCACACCAGGCGGCAGGAGAGAAAGCTGCGGAGCACTGGAGAAAACCAGAGGATGGCCTGTGGCTTTGGCTGTAGCCTCGGCGATCTCCCGTATCACGAATTGTGTGTCTATGCGACTCAGTGCAAAGACCCCTGCAGCCATGAGCAGCACAATGATCCCCAGCACCCAGAACAATACGCGTTTCATGTCGCCTCCAGATGGTTTACAGAAAATCTATAGACCATGCAGCTCTGCTCCGCAAGCTACTCCCGCCCCCTTAGCGTCGCCACTGGCTCAGCACAAGGCCCGCAATAACCAGGGCCGAAGCCATGTACTGCGTTGCCAGAAAAACCTCATGCAGCAGGCCTACCCCCATAAGCAGAGTGATGACCGGAATGAGATTGATATAGGCTGCTGCCTGCCCGGCGCTCAATCGCTGCACACCATAGTTGTAAAGACCATAACCGCCAAAGGTTACACAGCCCCCCAGATAAAGCACTGCAGCCCAGGGCCCCCATACGGGTAAATCCAGCCCGAGGGACAAAGGCTGCGGCTGACTGGGCCAGAACAGCAGCAGACTGAAAAAGGCGAGCCCCATACCTGATTGTATGGCAGTAATTTGCAGGGCATTATAAAAACGTGACAGTCGGCGGGCTGCAATGGTGTAAAAGGCCCCGCAGGTCATGGCCAGCGCTTCCAGACCGTTGCCCAGTATGGGGTCAGGTGCACTCTCGGCCGGAGCAGCCGCCAATGACAGCCAGACAACTCCTGCCGCGGCCAGAGCATATCCCAGCCAGCCATGCAAAGCGATGCGCTCGCCCAGTATGGGCCATGCGGCTACGGCTACCAGAAGTGGCAGCAGCGACGAAACCATGCCCGCCTGCGAAGCTGTAGTCAGCTGCAGGGCATGCGTCTCCAGCAAAAAATACAGGCAGGGCTCACACAGCCCCATGACAAGAAGAAGGCCTGTCTGACCATTACGCCGCACAGCCCGTATCAGGGCTGGCCAGAGCGGCAGAAAAACAAGGCAGGCAGTCAGCATACGGCCGGCCATGGTCTCTATGGGGGTGAGGCCCGAAAGGGCGATACGTAACGCAACGAAGGAGCTGCTCCAGACACACATGGCCAGAAAAAGGGCCAGATGCGGCAGGCAGGAAAAATTCGGCCGGGATGGTCCCATATGGACAGATGCTTTTTTCAAGGGCATATGATAGCCTGCTTCTAGCTTGGCAGTTTGCGCCTGAGGGCGCGTTATCTCTCGATAAATCCCCGGCATGACCTGCATGGGGGCATGAGGTGCTGTGGCGTGACGATTCGGGCCATTATCAAAACTTCCCATCTGGTGCAACTGGTGCTTCTGCTGGTGCTAGGTGGTGTTGTCGGCTGGCTGGTGCAGGAGCTGTGGCGGGTCAATAGCTTTATGGCGCTGCTGCCGCGTACAGATTTTCTGATAGACGAGATAGAACGTAATGCTGTCGTCAAATATCAGTATGCGCTGGAGTATGCTGCGGATATCGAAAAAAACAGTAAGAACCTGCAACGCCTGCAGGACATATGGCAGATGGAGGACGGAGAGAAAGTACGCCCGTTCAACGCATTGTTGCATGGAGGAGAAAAAGCCACTCTGAGGCAGCTTCTGACCGACATACCCCTGAGCAAGGATGCCATGACACTGGTGCAGCAATGTCTTGAAAAAAATGAACAGCTGAACCTGGAGCTCAAACGCGCAGTCATGCTGGCAGGCGGTCTGGTCAAAGCAGAAGATGGTTCTTTTGTGACAAGCGATACTCCACAGAAGGAAATGGCAAGTCTGCTGCTTGCCACGCCGCCTCTGATAGATCTGCCCACAGAAGTGAACCGCCTGCATCAGGCGCTGCGCGTCTATCTTATGAATGAGTTTTCAAGCCGGCTGCTCCATATAAAAACCACCCTGGTCTGGTGTCTGGCCGTGGCATCGTGCTGTCTTCTGCTTCTTCTGGGCAGCCTTCTCAGTGCCGGCTGGCTTTTTCATAAACGTATCAGCCGCCCTCTGGTATTAGTACGCGACTACGCTGAGACAGTGGCCAAAGGGGAGGCCCCCCCCTCCCTGAACATGAAATATGGTGATGAGCTGGCCGGCATGTACGGCTCACTGCTCAAGATGCAGCATACCCTTGGCCTGCGTATCCGTGAGCTCAAGGCTTCGGAACGTGCTTCACAGGCCAGCAGTCAGCAGGCCATGCTGGCCAAGGCCCAGGCTCTTTCCTCACTCAATATCGCACAGAAGGCCCTTGCTACGCAGGAGAGCTTCCTCAGACGCATCAGCCAGGAAGTTCGCAAACCCGTGGATGACATTCTCGGTATGAGCTGGCAATGCCTGCAGACAGATCTGGATAAAAGACAACGGGATTTCCTGACGCGTATTAATCAGTCCGGCGGTGATCTGCTTGACAGCTTCAATCGCATTCTTGATATTTCCGCTGCTGGTGATGCAAATTTCCGGCAGGATAGTGAAAGTTTTGAGCTTCCGTCCATGCTGGAGCTCATGCGGCAGAGCATAGCTGTGTCAGCTGCTGGCAAAGGGTTGTCATTCCTCATACAGGCCGATGCCGATCTGCCGACACAACTGTCTGGCGGAAAGCGACATCTGGAAGAGATTCTGCGCATTCTGCTGAACAATGCCGTTCAGCATACAGAAAAGGGTGGCGTCAGATTGCAGGTGAGCAGGCTGCCGCTGCGTCAGGGCGACAGCGAAGGTCATGCCCGTATTCGTTTTGCCGTCATGGACAGCGGAGCAGGTATTAGCCCTGAAGAGCAGGTACATCTTTTTTCTTCACAACATCTGTCTGCAGGAGACAATACTTCGAATCTGGGCCTCGGGATACAGCTGGTGCGCCATCTCGTCCATTTTCTGGGTGGAGAACTTACTCTGGAAAGCTCAGACCTGGGCAGCACGTTCTCCTTTGAGATTTTGTGCAGTATACTGGTCGATGCCGCGCAGGCTGGGGTCAAGCCAGTGGTGCTGGTAGCTGACGACAGCGAGATCAATCTTGAAATCGCCAGCGAAGTACTGAAGCAGGCCGGCTTTGAAGTCATGCGTGCCGCAGACGGGCAGCAGGCTGTGGAATCAGTACAGGGACGCAAGCCTGATCTCGTCCTGATGGATATACAGATGCCTGTCATGGATGGTTTTATGGCTGCCAGACGCCTGCGGGAACTGGGGTACAAGCCGGAAGATCTGCCCATCCTGGCCATGACAGGACAGGATGATGCAAAATCACGCACGGATAGCCAGGAGGCCGGCATGAACGACCTGCTGGTAAAGCCGCTGGATGTGGCGGCCCTTATGGCTGCTCTGGCACACTGGCTGCCCAGCGACCGGGCAGATGCATCAGCGGCAGCCGCTGAGCCTGTGCCTGCTGCTGTCAAGAGTACCCCCAGCGCAAAGGTGGAACTCATTGACAGTGGACGCGGGCTGGCTGCTGTAGGGGGCAACAGAAAACTGTATCGGGAACTGCTGCAGCGTTTCGTGGATTCCTATGGTAACAGCGCCCTGCTTCTGCGCGAAGCCCTGCAGAATAACGACCTTGCTCAGGCGTCACGTCTGGCGCACACTGTCAAGGGCGTGGCAGCCAATCTCGGTCTGAGCCGTATTACGGAGCTGGCCAAAAAGATGGAGAGCCATCTGCCCGACACCCCACTCGCTGCGGAAGATATGGATAACTTCGATATGGCCATGAGCCAGACCATAGCCCAGATACGTGAGAGATGGGGAGATACCGGGCACAGCGTCGGCAGCAGCGGACGGCTGCTTGCCCAGGAGCATCAGGAGGGCCTTTTACGCCTTCTGGACGATCTGCCGAAGCGTATGGAGCAGGACTGGGGTGCTGTAGAAAACAGTCTGGAGGCCTTCATGCCGCTGGTGGAAGGCACGACCCTTGCAAAGCATGTGGATGCGCTGCTGGCTGCTGTCAACAGTTTTGACACGGCAGAGGCCAGAGAGCAGACCGCCCTGCTGCAGCGCAAGTTAAACCGGGATGGGCATGAAAGTCGTCTTTTGCATTGATGACAATCCTCGCTATCTGGCTCTGCTGAAAGTGGCCGTACGCTCCCTGCGTGCGCTTCACGGTACTGATGTTCCCTGCCTGTGTGTCTATGCCGGGACCAGGCTTGAGGTATTGGAGACAGTGCAGGCAGAGGGGATTCCTCTTGCGCACTACAGCCCACGCCTGCAGCATACCATGCTGCCACCAGCAGCTCAGGGCTGCAGAGGCTGTTTTCTCAAGCTGGAACTGGCATTGCTGCCGGAACTTGCCAGAGATGAATATGTTCTCTACTGTGATGTGGATGTACTGTTCTATCGCCCACTCCACGGACTGTTTGATGCCCCTTCGCCATCCTATATGGGCATGGCCCGGGAGTATACAGCCCCGTTCTGGCATGAACACGAAAAATTATTCTATGAATGGCGCGGCAATCGGCATACAGTGCCCATGCCCTTTCCCATCTGGACCTTTTCCAGCGGGGTAGTGTTTTTCAACCTGGCGCGATTACGACAGCGGGGGCTTATAGAGCATTTTCTGGCGTTTGCGGCACAGAATGTAGACAAGATCGGTAACTGGGATCAATCTCTGCTGAACTACTTTTTCGGCAGACGTATACAGCGTCTGGATGACTGCTGGAATTGTCCGCCCTATTTGTGTTCCTGCCTTGATACGGCACATATTGTACATTTTCACGGCCCCAAGCCCTGGGATAACAAAAGCGAATGGAGCCGTGACTTGCGCATCAATCATTTCGAATACATGCGCCATGCCTGGCTGGACTATCTGGACGCGCACGAGCGTGCAGAGGCTGAATGCTGGGGTTAACATACCCCGGCTCTCAAGTTTTCACCGTATCAGCCGATATTAACGTATGTCATCATTGCAGGTGGAGGATATGCCATGAGCCAGGTTCAAGATGTACAGGAGCAGGAACATACCGTTCATGACGGTGACCTGCTTCAGCTGGTCACATTTCATATCGGTGAAGAAGAATTCGGCGTGGATATCCTGGCCGTGCAGGAAATCATCCGCTTGATGCAGATAACCATGGTGCCGCGTGCATCAGCCTTCATTGAGGGGGTAATCAACCTGCGCGGCAAGGTCATTCCGGTCATCAACATGCGTACACGGTTTGGCATGCCGGCACGACCGCATGACAACAGTACACGTATCGTGGTTACAGAATTCGGTCAGAAAATCGTTGGTTTTCTGGTAGATGCTGTATCCGAGGTGCTGCGTATCCCGGCAGCTACCGTGGAAGACCCCCCGCCGGTGGTGGCCGGTATAGGCTCGGAATACATACGTGGCGTTGGCAAGCTGAATAATCGCCTGCTTATCCTGCTGGATCTGGACAATTTGCTTAATGAGGTCAATGTCAACAGCATGTAGGCAGATTATTCCTCATTGCTGTCGAGGTCGCCATGAATATACGCCTTTCGCGTTCCATCGTGGGAGAGGCCGAGGCCGAGGCCGTCAGCCGGATCATTCTGGAAGACGGCTATTTAGGTATGGGTAATGAGACCCGCCTTTTCGAAGCAGACCTGGCTGCCTGGCTGGGGGTAGGGCCCTCACAGGTCATCAGTGTCAATAGTGGTACTGCGGCGCTGCATCTTGCTGTAGAAGCTGTGGCAGCCCTGTCAGGCCACAAGGGGGGTCCCCCTCCGGAAGTGCTGGTGCCTTCTCTGACCTTTGTGGCATCCTTTCAGGCCATTTCGGCTGCCGGCTGTGTGCCTGTGGCGTGTGATGTCCTGCCCCATACAGGCACCATTGACCTTGAAGATGCAGCGCAGAGGCTGAGCCCGCATACTGTTGCCATCATGCCTGTACACTATGCCAGTAACCCCTGGCAGCTGGAGCAAACACATGCCTTTGCCCATGAACATGGCCTGCGTGTGGTAGAAGATGCAGCTCATGCTTTCGGCTGCCGGCATCACGGCCGCAAGATCGGTTCCTTTGGAGATCTGGTCTGCTTCAGTTTTGACGGTATCAAGAACATCACCTCCGGCGAAGGGGGCTGTGTGGTGGCCTTTGACCCTGAGGCCGCACGTCTCATGGCTGATGCCCGCCTGCTTTCGGTGCAGAATGACAGTGCACAGCGTTTTTCGGGCAGTCGCTCCTGGGATCCTGATGTGCTGCGCCAGGGCTGGCGATATCATATGAGCAATATCATGGCAGCCATCGGCAGGGTACAACTTACGCGTCTGGATGCGGAATTCATCCCGGCCCGCCGCAGACTGGCGGCTCTCTATGCCGAAGAGCTCTCAGACCTTCCTGGCCTTACTCTGCTGGAGCAGGATACTGATGACTTCATTGTACCACATATCCTGCCTGTGCGTATTTTGCATGATCGCAAAGAGGCTGTGCGGGCAGCCTTGGCCGCACAGGGCATCCCTGCTGGAATACATTACAAGCCCAATCACCTCCTGGCTTTCTTTGGTGGAGGCAGGCTGTCTCTGCCTGTCACGGAACAGCTGTACAGAGAGCTGCTGACGCTGCCGCTGCATCCCGGCCTGAACGAAACCGATGTGAAAAACGTCTGTACCGTGCTGCGGCAGGCGGTACGCTCATGACCGTTGCCTGCAGCCCCCCCCGTCTGCGCCCTGCCCCTCTGCTGGCCCTGGTAGTACCCTGCTACAATGAGGAAGAAACACTGCCGCATACCCTGGACGTGCTGAATGAGCTTCTTTGCGGCCTCAAGGTACAGGGGCGCATCTCTCAGGAGAGCTTTGCCCTTTATGTGGATGACGGCAGCAGCGACAGAACCTGGCAACTTCTTGAAGAACGCCATCAGACAGACCCCTGCTGCAGGGGCATCAGCTTTGCGGCCAATGCCGGGCATCAAAATGCGGTCTGGGCAGGCATGGAAACTGCCCGGGACTGGGGTGTAGACTGCATCATCAGCCTGGATGCTGACCTGCAGGATGATATAGCCGCCATTCCCCACATGCTTGAACACTATGCGGGTGGATGCGACATCGTCTATGGTGTGCGTAACGACAGAAGCAGCGATACCAGCTTCAAGCGAGGTACTGCCCGTTTTTTCTACCGTTTCATGGGCTGGCTCAATGTACGCCTCATACCTGACCATGCCGACTATCGCCTGGTGGCACGCCCTGTGCTTGACGCTCTGCCTGCCTATGGTGAACAGGCTCTGTTCCTGCGCGGGCTTTTCCCCACCATGGGCTTCAAAAGCGCCAGAGTCTACTACCGCCGTCTTTCCAGACAGGCCGGTGTAAGCAAGTATCCATTATTGAAAATGCTCTCCTTTGCCTGGAAGGGCATCACCTCATGCAGTGCTGCCCCCTTGCGTCTGGCCGGTATCATGAGCCTGGTCTGCATGCTGGCGGCTCTGGCCTATACTCTGGTATCTCTTTGCAAATACATGATGGGAGAAACCATCCAGGGCTGGACATCCATGATAATCGTGGTTCTCCTGCTGGGTTCTGTACAGCTTTTCTGTCTGGCCGTCATGGGTGAGTATCTTGCCAAAATCTTTACCGAGGTGCGGCGTCGCCCCCGATATATAGTGGAAAAAAGCCTGTGAACCACCCTGCTGTTTCCGTTATCATGAACTGCCTAAACAGCGCCCGTGACCTGCGTGAGGCGCTGGACAGTGTCATGGCTCAGACCTGTCAGGATTTTGAAGTCATTTTCTGGGATAACGGCTCTACAGATGCCAGTCCCGACATAGCACGCAGCTATGGCGAAAAAGTGCGGTATTTTCGAGGCACTGTCACAGTGCCGCTGGGTGCGGCACGTAACCTGGCCATAGCCCAGGCTCGAGGCCGCTATCTGGCTTTTCTGGATTGTGACGATATCTGGCGGCCGCGCAAACTGTCAGCCCAGATGGCTCTCTTTGAGACAAGGCAGGATGTGGGCCTTGTGTCGACCGATACTGAAATATTCGATGGAAAACGTGTCCTCAGGCGGATCTTCGCAGAATCCGCACCAGTACGAGGACGCGTCTTTACCCAGCTTATGCAGCGGCAGTGGATATCCATGTCTTCGGCCATGATACGGCGAGAGGCTCTGGATGGGCTGGATGCGCATGGACAATGGTTTGATGAAAGTCTCAATGTTTGTGAAGAAGCCGATCTTTTTTACCGTATTGCCCATGACTGGGAGCTTGATCATGTGGACGAGCCCCTGACGCTCTGGCGTGTGCACGGCACCAATACCACCTTTCGCAAATTCGGCCAGTTTGCCGACGAAACCCTGCGCATTCTTGCAAAGCACCGCCGCCTGTATCCCGATTATGACCAGGAACATGCAGAACTGGTATCACTGCTGACTCGCCGGGCCGCCTTCCAGAAAGCTGTGGCACTCTGGCGTGAGGGGCACGGCAGACAGGCGCGAGCAGCCATACAACTGTGGCGCCATGATTCACACAAGCATCGGCTTTTCTGGTGGGCCAGCTATCTGCCTGGCGTCTGTTTTGACATGGCAGCGCGTCTGTACTTTGCCCTGCCTGCCAGGCTTCGTCGCTGACAGACTACTCGTCACCCACCCTGAGAGCGGCCAGAAAGGCCTCCTGCGGCAACTCCACATTGCCCATACGTTTCATGCGCTTTTTGCCTTCCTTCTGCTTCTCCAGCAGTTTGCGCTTGCGCGTAATATCACCACCATAGCATTTGGCGGTCACGTCCTTACGGAAGGCCGACACTGTTTCACGGGCAATAATCTTCTGACCGATGGCAGCCTGAATAGCCACCTGAAAGAGCTGGCGTGGAATAGTGCGCTTGAGCTTCAGAGCAAGCGAGCGCCCGTATGGATAAGCCTTGTCACGGTGTACAATGACGGCCAGAGCATCCACAGTTTCCCCATTGAGCAGTATGTCAAGACGCACAAGATCGGACTGACGATAGTCTATGGGCTGATAGTCCATGGAGGCATAGCCTCGTGTGGCAGACTTGAGACGATCAAAGAAATCATAGACAATTTCGGCAAAAGGCAGCTCATAGGTGACCACAACCCGGTTGGACGCCAGATAATGCAGATTCTTCTGGCTGCCACGCTTCTCTTCACACAACTTCATCACATTGCCCACAAATTCGTTGGGCACATGTATATCCATACGCACATAGGGCTCATACAGAGCCCGTATCTTTGTAGGATCAGGCAGATGGCTGGGATTATCTATTTCCAGCGTCCGCCCGTCAGCAGTATCAACTTTATAAACCACAGAGGGAGCAGTGGCGATAAGGCCCACCTCAAACTCCCGCTCCAGACGCTCCTGTATGATCTCCATATGCAAAAGCCCCAGAAAACCACATCGGAATCCGAAGCCCAGTGCCTGAGAGGTTTCCGGTTCAAAACTGAAGGCCGCGTCATTGAGCTGAAGTTTTTCCAGAGCTGCCTTGAGAGTTTCATATTCATCAGATTCTGTGGGGTAGAGACCACAGAAGACCATGGCCTTCACATCCTTGAATCCCGGTACAGGCTCATCAGCAGGAGCATGGGCCAGTGTGATGGTGTCCCCGACCCGGGCATCCCCCAGCTCTTTGATGGAGCCACACAAAAAGCCCACCTCTCCGGTAGTTAATTCCTTAACATCTGTGGCCTCAGGCGAGAAAACACCAAGACGCAAAACTTCATATTCCTTTCCGGTGCTCATGAGCCGGATGCGGTCCCCCAAAGCCACCCTGCCGTCTACCACACGGAAAAGCGTTACCACACCCTGATAACTGTCATACCAGGAGTCGAAAATCAGGGCTTTAAGCGGTGCATCAGTCTTGCCCTGCGGAGCTGGCAGGCGCTGTACAATGGCCTCAAGCACAGCATCAACCCCCATGCCGGTCTTGGCAGACACAGGCAGAGCTTCAGAGCAGTCCAAGCCGATGCTTTCTTCAATCTCGTCCTTGACGCGCTCAACCTCAGCACTCGGCAGGTCTATCTTGTTCAGTACAGGAATGATTTCGTGATCATGGTCCAGAGCAAGATAGACATTGGCCAGCGTCTGGGCTTCTACACCCTGCGTTGCGTCAACAACCAGAAGCGCCCCCTCGCAGGCCGCCAGTGAACGCGAAACTTCATAATTGAAGTCCACATGCCCAGGGGTATCAATAAGGTTGAGCTCATACTCCAAACCGTCAGCGGCCACATAGGGAATACGCACAGTCTGGGCCTTGATGGTGATGCCCCGCTCACGCTCCAGATCCATCTTATCAAGGTACTGCTGCCGTGCTTCACGGGCGCTGACTACACGTGTCAGCTCAAGAATACGGTCCGCCAGTGTGGACTTACCGTGATCGATATGGGCAATGATGCAGAAATTACGAATACGGTCCTGGGTAGGCATAGAGTGTCCTGCAATGTCAAGGAGAATGAGAATAGAGAAGTTTAGTGCAAAAGGGCGCGAAAGTCCATGCTCTCTTGTACCGCGCTGTAAAGGAAAGGCCGTTCCACAACCGGGCTGACCCGACCGTGCAACGGCCCTGATGGCTGGAAAAGCAATTGCGATACTGACTAGCCGAGGAACTGCACTACCTGCAGACGCGTCATGGCACGCTGCAGAGCTGCTTCTGCCCTGACCTGGTCAAGGCCTTCCTGCTTTTCGGCCAGGCGTTTTTCAGCCCTTTCTCTGGCGGCCTGGGCCCTGGCGGCGTCAATGTCCGCTGCCTGTTCCGCTGATTCGGCCAGCACGCTCAGCACATTGTTATTCACGTCGGCAAAACCGCCGGAAATAAAGACGTATTCATCCTTGCCCTCAGCCCGATAGCGCAACGCGCCGATCTTCAGTGCAGAAAGCAGAGAAACGTGCTGCGGCAGCACACCGAATTCGCCTTCAACGCCGGGGCAGACCACCATTTCCACTTGAGCGCTGACCACGGTTTTATCCGGCGTCACCACCTCCAGTTGCAGCGTGCCCATAGTCACTCCTTAAACTTCAGTATTCCCTTGACCGGAGCAGATTATGTCAGATCAGTGGAATGCCCTGCCGCCGGATATGGACGGCAGGGCCTGCATGCTAGTTATCCTGCAGCTTGCGCTGTTCATACTTGGCCACGGCCTGCTCGATACCGCCGAGCATATAGAAGTCGCCTTCGGCCAGGTGGTCATATTCACCGTCAAGGATACCTTTGAAGCCCCTGATGGTGTCTTCCAGCTTCACATACTGACCGGGGGTGCCTGTAAAGGTTTCGGCCACATGGAAGGGCTGAGAGAGGAAGCGCTGTATACGACGTGCACGGGCAACGGTGAGCTTGTCTTCGTCAGACAGTTCATCCATGCCGAGGATGGCGATGATGTCCTGCAGTTCTTTGTACTTCTGCAGTACCATCTGCACACGCCGGGCCACATTATAGTGCTCTTCACCCACAACATTGGGGTCAAGAATACGTGAAGTGGAGTCCAGAGGGTCCACTGCGGGGTAGATACCCAGCTCTGCGATCTGACGGGAAAGCACAAGGGTACCGTCAAGGTGCGAGAACGTCGTAGCCGGTGCCGGGTCAGTCAAGTCGTCAGCAGGCACATATACGGCCTGCACAGACGTGATGGAACCCTTGTTGGTGGAGGTGATACGCTCCTGCAGGGCACCGAGGTCTGTGCCCAGGGTAGGCTGATAACCCACCGCCGAAGGCATACGGCCAAGCAGGGCCGACACTTCCGAACCGGCCTGGGTGAAACGGAAAATGTTGTCGATGAAGAGCAACACGTCCTGATTTTCTTCGTCACGGAAGTACTCAGCGCAGGCCAGCGCGGTAAGGGCCACGCGGGCACGGGCTCCCGGAGGTTCGTTCATCTGACCGTACACAAGCGTAGCACGCTCCAGAACGCCGGCGTCCTTGAGTTCGTGGTAAAGGTCGTTACCTTCACGGGTACGCTCGCCAACGCCTGCGAAGACTGAGGAGCCCCCGTGCTGCTTGGCGATATTGTTGATCATTTCCATGAGGATAACGGTCTTGCCCACGCCTGCGCCGCCAAAGAGACCCATCTTGCCGCCCTTAGGGAAAGGAACCAGCAGGTCCACCACCTTGATGCCGGTTTCGAGCAGTTCAACCTTGGTGTTCTGCTCGGTAAATTCCGGCGCAGGGCGGTGAATGGGATAATACTTCTCAGCGTTTATGGGGCCCATTTCGTCCACGGGACGACCGATGACATTGAGGATACGGCCTACAGAGGCCTTGCCCACGGGCACCATGATGGGGTTGCCCGTATCCACAGCGTCCATGCCGCGCACCAGACCTTCGGTGGCGTCCATGGCGATGGTACGGACCACGTTGTCGCCCAGATGCTGCGCCACTTCGCAAATCAGTTCAGGGGCGTCGCTGTTGTTCGGGTTTTTTATCTCCAGGGCGGTGAAGATATTCGGCAGGTTGCCGTCGCTGAACTCAACGTCCACAACGGCGCCGATAACCTGAACGACTTTACCGATGTTTTTGCTCATGTTTGGCTCCTTAACCGTTCAGCGCTTCCGCGCCGCCGACGATGTCGATGAGTTCGCTGGTAATGGAGGCCTGCCGCGTCTTGTTATAGAGCAGGGTCAACATGCCAATCATTTCATTGCAGTTACGCGTGGCATTATCCATGGCAGCCATGCGTGCTGCATGCTCGCTGGCCGATGTGTCCAGAAGGCCACGGTAGACCTGCACTTTGACATAACTCGGCAGGAGCTCGGCAAGAAGCTTTTCTTCTTCCGGCTCGTACACATATTCGCAACGGGCTTCGCCCGAAGCCTGGGCCTCTTCTTCACCGGCCTCATCGGCGCCGGGAGTGCTCAGGGGCAGGAGGCAGAGCGTGCGCGGAGGCTGATGCCCCATGGACACAAACTCGCCGTAAACCAGCCATACTTCATCATAGGCCATGGCTTCATAGCCATTGATGACCTCTTGGGCTACCGTGCTCGCCAAGCCGAAGTCTATGCTGCCCATACGGTCGGCATGGGCCGAAAAGGCTTCATAGACACTGGCGCGTACGGCATCACGGCCCTTGCGCCCCACGCAGGAGAAGCTTACCTGCATGCCTGCCTCGGCTTTCTCTTTGGCAAGCTTCATGGCAGCACTGATAATATTACCATTAAAGCTGCCACAAAGGCCGCGGTCAGACGTTATCATGACGATGGCGCAGTTTTTCTTTTCGTCGTGTTCGGACAACAACGGATGGGCGTTGCCCTCCACCTTGCGCGACAGTTCAGCCAGCACATCATGATACTTGGCGGCGTATGGTCTGAAGCGCTCGATGCGGGCCTGGGCGCCACGCAGCTTTGCCGAGGCCACCATATTCATGGCCTTGGTAATCTGCTTGGTCTTGCCGACCCCGACGATCTTCATTTTTACGTCTTTCAGTGAAGGCATAGGCAATTCCCCCGGCGGCGTTAAGCCTGCCAGCCCTGCTTGAAGGCGGCAACAGCCTCGGTGAGTGCTTTTTCCACAGCCTCGTCAATGGTTTTCTTATCCTTGATGGCGTCCAGCACGTCCTTCTTGGCATCACGCATGAAGGAGAGCATTTCGCTTTCAAAGCGGCGGATCTGCTCCACCGGCACGTCATCCATATGCCCACGGGTAGCGGCCCAGATAGAGGCCACCTGCTCCTGCACAGGCATGGGCTGGTACTGCGGCTGCTTGAGCAGCTCCACCAGACGGGCGCCACGCTCGAGCTTGGCCTTGGTAGCCTTGTCGAGGTCGGAGCCGAACTGGGCGAACGCAGCCAGCTCACGGTACTGCGCAAGATCCAAACGCATAGTACCTGCCACCTGCTTCATGGCCTTGATCTGAGCAGCACCACCCACGCGGGATACCGAGAGCCCCACGTTGATGGCCGGACGTACACCGGCATTGAAGAGGTTAGGCTCAAGATAAACCTGACCGTCGGTGATGGAAATCACGTTGGTCGGAATGTAGGCCGACACGTCACCAGCCTGGGTTTCAATGATGGGCAGAGCCGTCAGAGAACCGGCGCCAAGGCTGTCATTAACTTTGGCCGCGCGTTCCAGCAGGCGCGAGTGCAGGTAGAATACGTCGCCGGGGAAGGCTTCACGTCCCGGAGGGCGACGGAGCAGCAGAGACATCTGGCGGTAGGCCACAGCCTGCTTGGAAAGGTCATCGTAGATGATGAGGGCGTGCTTGCCGTTGTCGCGGTAGTACTCGGCCATGGTGCAGCCGGTATAGGCGGCGATGTACTGCAGCGGGGCAGCTTCAGAAGCAGTAGCCGAAATAATGGTGGTGTACTCCATGGCACCGTGCTTGCGCAGGGTATCAGCCACAAGAGCAACAGAGGCCTTCTTCTGACCGATAGCCACATAGAAACAGTGGATATCGGTGTCTTTCTGCGCCAGGATGGCGTCGATGCACACGGCTGTCTTACCGGTCTGGCGGTCACCGATGACCAGTTCACGCTGACCGCGGCCAATGGGTGTCATGGCGTCGATGGCTTTGAGACCGGTCGGCATGGGCTCATGTACACTCTTTCGTGCAATGATGCCGGGGGCCTTGATTTCCACCGGGCGCACTTCTTTGGCGTCAATGGGGCCAAGGCCGTCAAGAGGCTCACCCAGAGGGTTGAGCACACGACCCATGACACTTTCGCCCACGGGCACAGAGAAGACCTTGCCGGTACGCTTGACCGGATCGCCTTCCTTGATGCCCACATCCGAACCGAGAAGGGCCACGCCGACGTTGTCCTCTTCAAGGTTGAGGACCATGCCCATGACGCCGCCGGGGAATTCCAGCAGTTCCATCTGCATGGCGTTCTGCACACCATGCACACGGGCAATGCCGTCACCGACGTAGAGCACGGTGCCGGTCTCGCTCATCTCGACGCGCTGCTCGTAGTTCTGGATTTGTTCCTCAATGATTTTGCTTATCTCTTCCGCTTTGATCTGCATGTGCTATTCACCCCTCTTGAAAGTCTCCCGCAGGATACCCAGTTGCGCGCGCAGGCTTGCGTCCAGCACCCGATCTCCCATGTTGAGCACCATGCCGCCCAGAATACTCTTGTCCACCTTGAAGGTCAGCCGGATGTCAGCCCCGCTTTTCTTGTGCAGAGCGTCTTTCAGCTTTTCCTGCTTGGCGGCAGAAAGCTTGACGGCGGTGGTCAGCGTACCGCGGACTACGCCCTGAGCGTCATCCAGCAGTTTGCCGTACCTGTCAGCGATTTCTCGCAAAAAGGCCAGGCGTTCCTTGTCAGCCAGAAGGAAGCAGAAATTCCTCATGACCTGGTCAGCCTTAAGCTTGTCCAAAAGTTTACCAAGGACCGCCTTTTTTTCTTCCACGCCGATGACAGGACTTCTGAGCGTCTGGTCCAGCCCCGGCGCGGCGGCGATCATTTCCCCCAGGGCGGCAAGACACTCGCCATGACTGACGAGGGTAGTGTCCCCCTCTTTACGGCTCAACGCAAAAATTGCGTTGGCGTACCTGCGTGCAACCACGGTATCGGTCAATGGAGCACCACCTTGTTGAGAGAGTTGCTGATAAGCTGCTCGTGCGCGCCGGCGTTGAGCTTGCTGCACAGCGCCTTTTCAGTGGCGGCAACAATCTCATCGGCCAGGGTGGCGCGTACTTCGTTCAGCACGGCACGGCCTTCGTTTTCTGCAGTGAGGCGGGCCTGCTCAAGTATCTGGGCAGCCTGACGGTTGGCATCTTCAATGATGGAAGCCTTGAGACGGTCAGCCTGCTCCCTGCTTTGTTCAAGGATGGCCTTACGTTCTTCTTCCAGATTGGCGATACGCTTTTCTACGGCCTCCAGGCTTTCCCGCGCCTTGACCCGGCGTTCCTCAAGACCGTCCAGCTCATCCTTGATGGACTGACGACGGCCTGTGAAGTACTTCTTGGCCATACCTCCCACAAAATACCAGAGGATGCCCGCAAAGATGATTAAGTTGGCCACTCGCCAGCCAAAGTCGGCCCAGCGCGGCCCGTGGTCATCGGCAGCCCAGGCATCGGCTGCACAGGCCAGCACGGCCAATGCCAGCAGCAGAGCAAGCCTCACGAATTTCTGTTTGCCCAAAATGCACCCCCTAAGTCTGAGACAATAATTCTCGGCCTGCTGCCTGCAGTCTCTGATGAGTGCAGCAGCAGGCAGCCCGCCGCTTTCAGCCCTTGATGAGCTTGTCGGCCAACTTGTCGGAAAGACCTCCCACCTGATCGCGCAACGCGGCCAGCGTCACACTGGCTTCGTCCTGCAGCTTGCGGCGGGTTTCGTCCAGAATCTCGCGAGCCTTCTGCTGAGCATTGCCCACGATGGCCTGCTGTTCAGCCTGTCCAGCCTCACGTCCAGCCGCACGAGCCTTGCCAGCTTCCTGCCGGGCACGGGCCAGCTCGGCCTCATAGTTGTCAAGACGCTGGGCGGCCTGGCTTTCGAAGGAGTCAGCTTCGCCTGTCATGTCGCTGATAACACCGTTACGTTTCTTGATAATCTCACGTATGGGGCGGATCAAAAGAAAATTCAGAACGATGATGGCGACAAAAAAGTTCACCAGTTGGAAAAGCATGGTAATGTTGAGATCAAGCATGCCGCATCCCCCGAAACAGTCAGTGTGGTGGTGGTTGATAAAGCCTTAAAATCATAGCGCGAGGTAATGGCTATGTCAAAGGGTAATCCGAACAAATCAGGGGTACTTGGCAAATTTTTTCACAAGGCCGCCTGTCCATGGGCAGCCAGGAAGGCGAGAGCCGCAGTGCATATTTCCTCTGATGGCCGGGCAGCATCCAGTACATGGTGGGCAGTTTGCAGATAAAATTCATGCCGCTGAGCCAAGATATGGCCAACTTCCTTACTGATATCCTGCCCTGTGAGAGATGGACGCTGCTGTGTCAGAGGTTCATTCTGCAGGCGGGCAGCCAGTACCGCCACAGGGGCCGACAGATAGAAGACCACCCCGTGCCGGCGCATGAGACGGCGGTTATCCTCAAGCAATACCATCCCCCCCCCGGTGGCGATAACAGCTCCGGTAGCGGCATTCACCCTGATATCATGCTGCAGTGCTGCATTTTCATAAGCACGAAAAGCGGCCCAGCCTTCCTGGGCTACGATATCTGCAATCTGGCGCCCCTGCAGAGCACAAAGACTCGCATCCGTGTCTGTAAACGGCAGGCCTAAGTTCGCAGCCAGCCTCTTGCCTGCAGTAGTCTTGCCTGCAGCACGTGGTCCTACAAAAAAAATCATGCCCATGGCTTTTCCTCAGGCGCCCCTACAGGATACGCGCACCGTCTTCTTCAATCAGTACTGTGTATTCCCAGCGTACTCCACCCCACTCAGGGTAATAAAGCCCCGGCTCTACAGTAACGGTCATGCCCGCTTCCAGTACACCCAGCCCGCGCGGGGACAAACTGGGAGCCTCATGCGTCTCAAGCCCGACTCCATGCCCAAGCCCGTGGGTAAAGGCGGTGGCCTCACCGGCTTTTTCAAAAACGGCACGGGCCAGGCGATACGCCTCAGCCAGAGGAAGGCCAGGACGCAGGCCCCTGATGGCTGCATCCTGGGCCTCCAGCACTAGATCCCTGGTACGCTGGAAAAGTGCCGTAGGGGTCTCCCCTACCCAGAAGGTACGCGTCTGGTCAGAGCAGTAATCCTCCATGCGGCAGCCCACATCAATAAGCACCGGACAGCTGTCTGTAATTTTCGTCTCACCGGGCACGGCGTGCGGCAGGGCCGCATTGGGACCCACAGCTACAATGGAAGCAAAGGCCAGCTCCTGTGCGCCATTTTCTCTGAAAAAACATTCTATACTCCAGGCCAGTTCAGCCTCACTTCTGCCGGGGATGAGCTCACCCTCCACCCAGTGCATGAGCTTGTGATTCAGGGCAAAGGATCTTTCCAGCGCAGCAATCTCCCCGGGATCCTTAATACACCGCAGCCTTTCTACGAGACCGTCAGCTGCTTCCAGCCAGAGCCCCCGGACAGCCCCACTAAGACGGCGGGCAAAATGCAGGCTTATTCCCTTGGCCTCTATACCCGCACGACTGCCCGAACGGCGCAGCAGGCGTGCCAGATCAGCCGGGGTGTTACCTCCGTAGATGAAGATGTCTTCCTGGGGCCAGAGGCGGGCGGCAGCATCCTGATAGCGGGCATCCGTGGCGAGCCAGTCGCGTCCGTCGGCAGAAATAATCAGGCAGCCTGCACTTTCGTTGGGCTGCGGGTCATGCAGTTCAAAACCTGAAAGATAGTAGCGATTGGGCGCATGGCTGACGAGCAGCGCGTCCAGATTTCTGTGGCGCAGAGCGCTGCGCAGCTTTTCGCGACGGGATGCATATATTTCCTGAGCAGATGGCATGGCGTCTCCTTCAGCTATATGCTAGCCTCTTGTGCCAGTCATGAAAAGCCCCATATTTTACAGTCCAGTTTTGGAGATTTTCTGCTCTTCCTCTCTGTCTGTTCAGGTTGACCGCTGCAGGAAGTGGGTTTATGGAATAGTCATGTCTGAACCACAATCTTCCTTACTGACCGCCCTGGACCTTGTGCCTTTTGGCCAGTCCGGGCTGGAGGCCCGTTTTTTCGCACTGCGACTGACGCATCCAGGCTGGACGCAGTGGCGGCCGGGCCAGTTTGTCATGGTACGTCCCTCTTCTTTTGGGTTTGAACTTCCATGGGCGCGCCCTTTCGGTATCTGCCACATGACCGCCAAGCATCTTATCCTTTTTTTTCAGGTGGTGGGGCGGGGTACACAGAGGCTGGCGCAAATCAGGCCCGGCGATGAAGTGCGCGTCTGGGGGCCACTGGGCAACGGCTTTGCTCTGGAGCCGGACAGGCCAACCCTGCTGTTGGCCGGGGGTATGGGTATAGTACCTTTTGTGGGCTACGTGCATCTGCATCCCAAACCGTGGAATATCCATATGCTTTTCGGCCACCGGGAGCCCATCGACTGTTACCCTGTAGACAGCATCAACGAGCGTGTGCCTGTGGACAGCCTGCGTGAGCATACAGCAGGCGATCTGGACAACTTCATCTTTTCCATACAGGAACATATGCAGGACATAGCCGAACAGGACGGTCTGGTGCTGGCCTGCGGGCCGCTGCCCTTTCTGCGCACTGTACGGCAGTTCGCCCTGGATTCGGGCGTGCGTACACAGCTTTCGCTGGAAAACCGCATGGCCTGTGGCGTAGGTGCCTGTCTGGGCTGTGTGACACGCACCACACAGGCCTGGCCGGTGGCTGAAAAACGCGGCGGCATGGTGCAGATATGCAATCATGGGCCAGTATTCTGGGCCCATCAGGTGGAGCTCTAGCATGGATCTTTCCGTTGTTCTCAAGGGGCAGACATGTGATCTGCACCTGAAAAATCCGGTGCTTACGGCTTCGGGTACCTTCGGCTACGGCTTGGAATTCGCCTCTTACGGCAGGCTCGCCACTCTGGGCGGCATTGTGGTCAAAGGTCTTTCACTGAGCCCGCGCGAGGGCAACCCCTGCCCGCGTATTGTAGAAACCACGGCCGGCATGCTCAACGCAGTGGGTCTGCAAAATGACGGAGTGGAATGCTTCTGCCGTCAGAAGCTGCCTCGGCTGCCCTGGCGCGAGACGGCCATTATTGCCAACATCTACGCCACATCGCCTGAAGAGTTCGGCGAACTTGCAGCTCGACTGGATGGAGAGGAGGGCGTGGCTGCCATTGAAGTCAATGTCTCCTGCCCCAACGTGAAGCAGGGGGGGGTACTTTTCGGGCAGGATCCGACCCTGGCCGCAACAGTGACGGCTGCAGTGCGCAGGAATGCGCCACACAAACATGTCATGGTCAAGCTCTCGCCCAATGTGACAGACATAGCCCTTATGGCCCGCAGTGTGGAAGACGCCGGCGCTGACAGTATTTCCTGCATCAATACACTTCTGGGCATGGCTGTGGACGTGCGCAGCCGTCGTCCGCGCCTGGCCAATGTGGTTGGCGGCCTTTCCGGCCCTGCCATCAAGCCTGTGGCCCTGCGTTGTGTCTGGCAGGCAGCGCGCGCAGTCAGCATACCGATAGTGGGCCTGGGCGGTATTGTAAGCGCTGACGACGCCCTGGAGTTCATTCTGGCGGGTGCCAGTGCCGTACAGATAGGCACCGCCAATTTCATGGACCCGGCCGCCGCCTTCAACCTGGTTGACGAGCTGCCTGCCGCCTGCCGCCGGCTTGAGGTGCCTTCTCTGAGCCAGTTGCGCGGCAGTCTTGTCATCTGAGGACGCCATGGCCGTCAGCATCGTCCCTGTACGTTCTGCACAGGATCTGGAACGCTTTCTTGATGTACCCCATGCCGTGCATGCCACACACCCCCTCTGGGTGCCGCCTCTGCGCAGTCAGGACAAAGATCTGCTCAGCCCAGGCAGACATCCTTTCTGGGAGCACGCCCGGAGGGAACTTTTTCTGGCCGTACGCGATGGAAAAGACGTAGGACGCATAGCAGCGCTGGTTGATGCAAAGTACAACAGCTATGCGGATGAGACCTGTGGCGCTTTCGGCTTTTTCGAATGCCTGAACGACCGGGAGGCAGCCCACGCTCTGCTTGCTGCCGGGCGTGACTGGCTGGCCGGGCAGGGCATGACTTTCATGCGTGGCCCGCTGAATCCTTCCACCAACTATACATGTGGCCTGCTAGTGGACGGCTTTGAACTGCCGCCGGTCATTATGATGCCCTGGAATCCCCCCTATTATGCCGAACTTCTGGAAACATGGCATCTGCGCAAGGAACAGGATCTTTTTGCCTATCTCATAGAGCGCACAGACCTGAACCTGCCTGACTGGCTGCAGCAGGAGGTTGCCCGGCTCAAAAATGAGGCCCGCTTTACCTGCCGTACTTCCAGCCGAAAGACCCTGGCTGAAGACATCCGTATCATGCTGGACATTTACCGCCGCTCCTGGGCGCAGAACTGGGGCTTTTCACCCCTTTCCAGTGGTGAAGCGGAAAATCACGTCAGGGAGCTCAAGACCATTCTTGATCCGGACTTCTTTGTACTTTTCTTCCACAAGGGGGAGCCTGCCGCCGGCATGGTCGCCCTGCCCGACATGAATCCCCTGCTGCGTCGTCTGAACGGAAGGCTGGGGCTGACTGCGCCCTGGCACTGGTGGCGTTCTCGCAATGAAATCCGGGGTGGCTATCGCATCATGCTTTTCGGCATACTGGAGGAGTACAGGCTCATGGGACTGCCGCTGCTTTTGCTGGACTACATGCTGGAGACCGCATCTCGACGGCCGGATTTTCAGTGGGTGGAAGGCTCCTGGGTACTGGAGGATAATGCGGCCATCAATGACCTCATTGAAGATTTTTCCGGCCGCATCACCAAGCGTTATCGCATTTACCGCAGGGAGACAGGCGCATGAATGTTTTCTCCCATCTGGCCGGCCAGCGTGTGCTGGTGACGGGCGGCACGGGTTTTGTGGGGCGTCATCTTCTCCCCTGCCTGCTGGAAGCTGGCGCAGAGGTCACCTGTCTGGTACGGCCCTCATCGCGTCTGGACAGACTGCCTCCTGGCACAGCAGCAGTTACGGCAGACTTGAATTCCGGCCAGGGCCTGCACGCTGCTCTTGACGGGCAGGATATTTTCATTCATATGGCGGCTCTGCTCTTCGGCCTGAGCTGGCAGGACTATCTGCGGGCCAATGCCCGCGCTGCCCATCAGCTGGCCACGGCCATGGCTGATATCACTGCTGCGGGCGGGCAGACGCCGCGCCGTACGGTGCTGGTCTCCAGTCTTGCGGCGGCAGGGCCTTCGGCCTGCCCGCCGGGCCGTGCCTCAGGCACCGTGCCTGAGCCTGTGTCGGCCTATGGCTGGTCCAAACTTCTTGTGGAGCAGATTCTGAGCCGTGCCCTGGGTGACAGGCTGGTCATTGTACGCCCGCCCATCATCTACGGCTCCGGTGATCAGGGGCTTCTGCCCGTTTTTCAGGGTGCAGCCCGGGGGCTGGCCGTCAGCCCTGGCCTCTGGCGCGACTTTCCCGTCTCTGCAGCGCATGTGCGTGATGTGGCCCAGGCCATCATACTATGTGCCAAACCCGATGCCTCGGGCATCTATTACTGCTCTGACGGGCAGGTACATACCATGGCCGCTTTTTGCCGGGCCATGGGTACAGCCATGGGCCACAAGGTGCGCGTACTGCACCTGCCGCTCGCACTTCTGGCAGTGACAGCAGCTTTGTCTTCCGCTGCAGGCATACTCCATGCTGCGGGCCTGCGCCTTCTGACCGGCCGCAGACCACGCCGCGCACCTAACTGGAATCTGGACAAATACCGTGAGGCCCGACAAACGGGCTGGCTGTGTGACGATATGCGCCTTAGGCAGGAGCTGGGCTATGTACCCCAGATGGATCTTGCCTCGGGTATGGCCGAAGCCGTAAACGGTTATCGGCAAGAAGGCCTCCTCCCGGGGCCGGGGAGGTAAGAATATGAGCAGCATGACTGAAAGCCCGGAAATGCTTTGCTGGGGGGGCAATCCCTCCCGTGTGGTCATTATTGATGACAGCAGACTCAAAAGTGCTTTTCTGGCAAAAATACTCATGGGCATGTTCGAGGTCAGCACGTTCACCAGCGCCACCGAGGCTCTGCCTCGCCTGACAGACATTGACCCACGCTGCATTTTGCTGGATCTGGAGCGCCCTGGTGAAGACGGCTTTCAAACCATACATGACATCAAGAGCCATCCCGGTATGGCCCATGTGCCACTCATCCTCATCACAGCTACTTCTGACGCCGAAACCGAACGCCGGGTACTGGCCAGCGGCGTGGCGGATTTTGTAGGCAATCAGTTTTCACAGGAGATCATCCGCACCCGCGTCATGCATCAGGTGGAGCTCTATAACTATCGCTGTGCCCTTGAAGAGCGCGTGCGCGAAAAGACCCGCAATATCGAAGAGCTGCAGGATGCCATCATGGTAGGCTTCTCCTACCTGGTGGAACAGCGCGACCTGACAACCTCGGGGCATGCCCAGCGTACACAAAGCTATGTGCGCTGCCTGATACGCGAATGCCTTGAAAGGGGTATCTACGCGCAGGAGCTGACGCCCGAACTGGGCATGGCCATTGTGCGCGCAGCCCCTCTGCACGACATGGGCAAGGTGGGGGTGCGTGATGCTGTATTGAACAAGCTTTCGGCACTGACGTCCGATGAATTTGAAGAAATGAAGCAGCATCCGGTTTTCGGGGCCACAGCTGTGGGCAGGATGATAGACGCCCTGCAGGACAGTGCCTTCCTCAAGGTTCTGCGTAACATGGTACTGAGCCATCACGAACGCTGGGACGGCACAGGTTACCCTCTTGGCCTGCACGGCAGGAGCATCCCCCTGAGTGGACGCCTCATGGCCATAGCTGACGTCTATGATGCTCTTATCAGCCGGCGCCCCTATAAGGATGCCCTGACACATGAGCAGGCCGTACTGATGATCAGCGAGGGCATCGGCACGCAGTTCGACCCTATTCTGGGACATATCTTCATGGAATGTGCCGATGAATTTGCAGATATAGCAGAGCGCCTGCGACCTGAGAAGCAGCAGGAACAGAAAGAAGAGGAGAACCCGGCACAGTGAAGATTACCGTACAGGAGCTTTCCAAATCTTTCGGCGGGCGGGACATCTTCAACGATTTTTCGCTGGAGGTGGATTCGGGGGTGCGCTTATGTGTCTGCGGTCCCAACGGTACAGGCAAATCCACCCTGCTGCGCTTGCTGGCCGGGGTGGAGTCGGCCGACGGTGGTCGCGTACTGCTGCCGCGTGGCTGCCGCCTAGGCTATGTGGAACAGGAGCTTTCAGATGAAGCCCTGGATACCACCCTGCTGACCTATGTGCTGGACGTTCTGCACGATTGGAACGACTTCTGGACAGACTGGGAGACTGCTGCCAGGGCCGGGGATGAAACGCGTCTGACGGCGCTCATGCATCGTCAGAGTGAGCTTGAGGCCATATACGGCTACAACCCCGAGCACAGGGCCAAGGCTGTTCTTTCCGGTCTGGGCTTTTCAGAGCGCAAGTGGATGCGGCCTCTGCGACAGCTTTCCGGCGGCTGGCGGGAGCGGGCCAAGCTGGCCCGCGTACTGACAGCCGGGGCTGACGTGCTTTTGCTGGACGAACCCACCAACCATCTGGACATGGAAGCCGTGGAATGGCTGGAGTCTTTTCTGCTGGACTTCAAGGGTGCACTGGTCTTTGTGGCCCATGACCGTGTCTTCATGGACAAGGTGGGCACGCATGTGCTTTATCTGGGCCTTTCACGCCCTGTTTTTCGCAAGGCGACCTATACGCAGTTTCTGAGCCTGCAGGAAGAGTACAATGCCCAGCGCGAACGTGAAGCCCGTGCCATTCAGGACGAAATAAACCGCAAGATGGCTTTTGTGGAACGTTTTCGCGCCAAGGCCACCAAGGCACGTCAGGCCGGCTCGCGGCAGAAGATGGCCAGAAAACTGGAAAAGGAACTGGAGGATTTCCGCCCAGAGCCCAAACGGCGCGAACTGGCCTTTGCCTGGCCCGAAGCTCCGCATTCAGAAAAGGTGCTGCTTTCAGCAGCAGATCTGGCCTTTCATTTTCCAGACGGCAAGCAGATGTGGCCTCCCCTGACCTTCACCCTCTACCGGGGCGGACGCATTGCCCTGGTAGGCCCCAATGGTTGCGGCAAGTCTACCCTGCTTAAACTGCTGGCAGGGCAGCTGGAGCGCTGCGGCGGTAATGTGGTCACTGCCTCACAGATGCGCATGGGCTATTACAGTCAGCATCAGATGGACACTTTACGGCCCGATACTACTGTGCTGGGCGAAATCCGGCGCCTGTCAGACCCGCGCACCAGTGAAGAAGAGCTCATGAGCGTTCTGGGCCTTTTTCTTCTGGGTCAGGACTATTTTGACCGCCAGGTCCTGGCTCTTTCCGGTGGAGAAAAGAGCCGCCTGGTGCTGGCAAGCCTTTTTCTGAAACGCTGTAATTTTCTGGTACTGGATGAGCCTACCAACCATCTGGATCTGGAAAGTCGTGAAGCCCTGGTGGCAGCTTTGCAAAAATTCAACGGCACCCTGCTCATGGTTGCCCATGACCGCTGGCTGCTTTCAGAAGTTGGGGCTGAAGCCTGGGAGCTGGGACCACAGGGTCTGACAGTCCATAACGATTTCATGGCCTATGACCGGATACGGCGGGCCCGCCTGGCTGCAGAACCACAGGCAGCATTGCCCGACAAGGCCGTCAAGTCTGCCGAAACTCCGGGGGTATCGGCAGGACGTACCCTTTCACGTGACGATCAAAAGCGCCTCAAGCGCGAACAGGCCGAAAAACGTAATGCCCTGCACAAGGAGCTCAAGCCCCTGCAAAGCCGCTACGACACCCTGGAAAATCAGCTGGGCACCTTGATGGACGAGCAGGCGCAGGTAGAAAGCCAGCTGGCTGATCCTGACGTCTACGCCGATCACAGCCGTTCGTCAGAACTGCTCAAACGTTTTGAGGAATGCAAACGTCAGAGCGAAGACATGCTTGAGGAGATGGCCCAGCTGGAAGAAAGAATGAACGCTATCAGAGCTGCCGCAGGAGATTAGCATGGCAGACGAAACACTGCGCCGCATCGAGGTAGCGGCAGGCATCATCTGGAGAGAAGGACGTTTTTTAGCGGCACAGCGCCCCTCTGACAAGATTCAGGCAGGCTGGTGGGAGTTTCCTGGTGGCAAGCTGGAGGCGGACGAGAATGCCGTCACTGCCCTTGCGCGTGAACTGCAGGAGGAGCTGGGCATAAGGGTGATAGAATGCGCTTTCTGGCAGTGTGTGGAACATGCCTATGCCGAACGCGGCTTTGCCGCGCGCCTGCATTTTTTTCATGTAACGGCCTTTGAGGGTGAACCCTGCCCTTCCGAGGGGCAGGTCGTACGCTGGGTCAGCCCTGACGAGGCCTGTGAGCTGGGCTTTCTGCCTGCAGATGCAGACATTCTGGAAGAACTTCGTGGCCTTGCCTGCGCGCCCACCAGACAGGTATCTGCCCACCCAGCATAACCAGCAGTACCGAGGAGGCGATCAGGCTTACACCGCCCACAAGGGGCAGGCCAAAGGGTTCACCAAAAACTGCCACACCTACCAGTACAGCTGTCAGTGGTTCCAGTACACCCAGCACAGAAGAAAGGGTTGAACCAATGCGCTGTATGGCCAGAATCAGCGTCCAGTTGGAAAGTACGGCCGTTATCAGGGCCAGCAGTACAGCCAGACCAAGCTCCCGCAGGCCAGTGAGCATCTGAAAGCGGTCTGCCAGTACGGCATTTCCCAGAGCCAGCACAGCGCTGCAGAGCATAACCCAGAAGGTAATCATGAGACCGCTTATATTGGGGATACGTGCGATCTGCAGGCCTACGATATAAAGGGCATTGCACAGGGACGAGAGCAGCATCATGCCCACACCCAGCAGGCTCAGGCTTTTGCCCTCTGCACCGCCACCACTGCTCAACAGCGCCACACCGCCTACGGCCAGCACGATGGCCAGAGCGGTACTCCAGGCAAAACGCTCGCCGAAAAAACAGACCATAATCAGCATGACCATGACAGGATACAGAAACTGTATGGTAGCAGCTATGCCGCTGGGCAGATAGCTGAATGCCCAGAAAAGCAACAGGGCCGCCAGCATGTACATGAGGCTGAGGCCCGCCAGCTTGCAGAGGTCGATGCCGCGCAGGGCAAAACGCTCACGCCTCAGGGCCAGTATGCTGCCAAGAGCCAGCGATGCAATGGCAAAACGATAGAAAAGCGCTGTTTCAGCCGTGACGCCGGCGTGCAGCAGCGGCAGGCTGAACAGAGGTATCAGCCCGAACGTGGCTGACGACAGAAGACCAAGCAGAAAACCCATGCTCATACGGAGCTGTGGCATACGTCAAAGACGCGGACAAGGCAAGCTGCTCAGCGCACGATACGCCGGGCTGTAATCAGACGTTTTTTCCAGTAGTTGACGTTAATGCTTTCCATACGAACACGTTCGCCTGCACGGGGACTGTGGATAAAGGATCCATCTCCTGCGTAGATACCTGTATGCAGGCTCCTCAGACCGGTACGAAATACAACGATATCTCCAGGACGCAGCTGGCTGCGGCTTACAGCCCGCCCGGCATGCGCCTGATCCCTGGTCACTCTGGGTACCTTGAGGCCGTTTTGACCATAGGCCCAGTAGACCAGGCCGGAACAGTCAAACCCCTTGCTGGGGGAGGCCCCGCCAAGGCGGTACTTCTTGCCCATCTGGCTGTAGGCCGTGCGTACCACTTTTTTTGCTTTGACCGGCGTCGGGCCTGTCGGCTCAGGGGCACGGTGAAAGCCGCAACCAGACAAAGACAGAGACAGTATCAGAGCCAGCAAAGCAATACGTATATAACGAAGATTACTGTACATAGCAGCCTCCAATACTATATTAAAAAATTATAGAGATTTTCTTAAATATTTTTATACTATAAAATGATACATTTTACAGTCGTCACATCTGCAGAATAAGAAAAAACTATTCAAATTGTAAAGAGCATACTCCTCTAAAAAAAGAACTGAATAAAAAAAGCCCCTGCCGAAGCAGGGGCTTTGCATGGGACTGACTATATCTTACCTGGCCGAAGTCAGATGCTCCTGACCTTCCCAGACCTGATCAGCCTTGGGCAGCACGGGCAGCAGCCTGGTCCAAGGGTTCTTTTGCAGGAAGTCAGCATCCTGCTGCAGCTTACGACTCATCTCCAGAATGGGCGGCACAATCTGCTTAATGTCGCCAGCCAGAGCCGGAGCAATACCGTAATTGGTGGCCTGTTCGGCCAGGTCCACAGCCTTCTGGCTGAATTCGGCAGAGCTCATGAGGGTATCAAGCGCCTTGGCCGGGTTGTGGAAGCCCACACTGTTTTCGGCAGACACATAGTCCCAGAACAGCTGGCCCTTGCGCACCATGTCGCGGGCTTCGGCCATCAGCCTGTCATACTCGGGGCTGCGTTCACCTTCCCAGGCATTGGCCAGGCGCACGGCTTCATGGGCCCTGACAGAGGCATCCTGGGCCTTGAGCAGCTGGTCAAAGGTCTTCTTCTGGGTGTAGAGCACGCGTTCACGCAGAAATTCGGGGCTCTTGTCCGAATGGCAGGTACGGCAGGCGCGCATTTCCTTGTCCTTGAGGGGCGAAGTCATCCAGTGGCTGGACATTTTCTTGCCGTCCACACGCTGATACTGCATATGGCAGTCAGCACAGGAAACACCGGCAGCGCCGTGAGGGCCGTCGATCCAGGTTTCGTATTCGGGATGCTGCATCTTGATCATGGGCACCTTGGAGGCAGCGTGCACCCAGTCCACAAACTGACCGGGCTTGCCGTCAGCAGCCTTGGCACCGTGGCCCTTGTAATACTGATACATGTCCTCGGGGTTCATGCCCTTGTCCCAGGGGAAGACGGGCTTGGCGGCCGGGCCGTTATCCTTGTGGGTAAAATAGTATTCCACATGGCACTGTGCACAGACCAGGCTGCGCTTTTCATTGCGGGAAAGCTTGGACCAGTCCTTGCCGCTGCGGGCCAGCCAGTCCTTAAGCGGCTCGGAGTAGAGGCGCAGCTCCATGGTCTGGGAGTCATGGCAGTTGGCACAGCCGATGGTGTGGTCATCAGCGTGTATCTTGTCCTTGCCGCGGAAGGCATTGACATCCATGGACCAGAACTTGTCACCGTACTGACCGACCCATTCCATCATCTTGGGGGTCTTGCAGTTCCAGCAGGTGGCCGGCAGCACGCCCTTTTCGGCATAGCGGTTGATACGGTCAATATTGACGAAATCCTTTACCGCATAGGTATGGCCACGCGCTTCGTTGTATTCGTACATGAAGGGGTAACCAAGCCAGAGGTTCTTCAGGTAGGGCTGGGCATGCTTATAGCCCTTGGGCAAAGGATTCACATTATCGTGCTTGGCGAATTCTACCGAGCCCTTGTACTCTGTCATGACCTCGCTTTCATTGTTTTTCATGTACGAGGCATAGTGATCAGGGAAGGGCCCTTTGTAGGCCGACATTTTCAGCTCGCCTTCCTTGAGGCCAGTCTTGTAAGAGGGGGGAGTGAGCTCTGTGGTGACATCGTTGCAGCCGCACAGCAGCGCCGCTGCCAGCAGGGCCGATACCGCAAGAGTCATGCTGCGAAATTGCTTATTCATACGCTACCGTCCTTGTACTGATGGGCTTTTGGCGCATGTGGGCCACATTGCGGTGGCAGTCCACACAATAGGTCTTGGTGTCCATGCTGGCCACATTGACGTTGGTCCTGGCGTGGCACGCCTTGCAGTTTTCATTGACCACGTCACGGGTTTCCAGGCTGGCCGGATGCGGCACATCCTTGCCGGACACATTGGCCATGAAGTCCTTCAGACCTGCTTTTGCCTTGAACGGCAGCTTGGCCAGAAGGTTGTGCGGGGCATGACAGTCATTGCAGGACTGGTCGGCATGTGTACCCATTTTGTGGGTCACGGCAGCTTCCTGCATGATATGACAACTGGCGCAGAAGGGGCGCTGGTCCGTAACCGTCATGGCATACGCCAGCACACCGATAAGCACCACGCCCGCCGCAACGCCGCCCAAAAACAGTTTGAGCCATGGTCCATTGCGGGGTGTTCCCATAAGAGCCTCCTTCACTAGCTCCCCTGTGCAGCCATCCCCATGACGGCCGCCATCAGAATTTGCAAATCAAAAAACATGCCAAGCTCTCGCGGTTTATTTTTTCTCAATAAAACGTGATTTTCGTCACAAAATGCTGTGAGCCTCCATGCTGTGAAAAGCTGCAACCTTGCTTTTTTCTGAAAAAAAAGACAAATTTCAGAAAAAAATGACATCTGGTATAGCCACATGAAAAAGGAGTCTCTGCTCAAAAGTCTGCATGTCTGGTGGCTGCCGCTCCTGGCCTGTCTGCTCTGGCTTGGCTTCACAGTCGCCCTCTATCGTCATGCCGCACAGGTAGGCATAGAGCACAGGCTGGAGCTGGAGCATACCCGTCTGGCTACTGTAGCTCGACAGATTATGGACGCACGCAACTGGAACGCTGCCCACGGTGGCGTTTATGTGCTGGAAAGCGACTACGGCAGGGCCAATCCCTGGCTTCCCGAACACGAACGCACTATCAGAACTGCTGACGGGCAGACCCTGGTACTGATGAATCCGGCCTATATGAGCCGTCAGCTGGCTGAACGTTCTTCCTGGCCTGGCATACGCATAGCCGTCATCAGTGATCAGCCGCTGCGGCAGCAGAATCATTCCAACGCCTGGGAGAGTCAGGCCCTTGAAGCCTGCATGTCTGGCCCACACGAGATTTTCAGCCCACCGCATAAGAACGGCGAAAACAGCCTGCGCCTGCTGGCCGTGCTCACGGCGCAGCCCAGTTGTCTGCGCTGTCATACACAGAGTCGGGCGGGTGACGTTCTGGGTGGGGTCAGCGTCAGCCAGGATGCCACACAGTTCAATCTGGACCTGGAGCAGCATCTGCACAATCTGCGTCTGGTCTTCTGCCTGCTGGCAGTCACCGGCGTTACGGCCATAGGCGGGCTGACTCTCAACCTGAACCGCCGCCGCTGGCAGGCAGTGGAAACCAGCCGCATGAAAAGCGCCTTCATGGCCCGCCTGAGCCATGACATGCGAACGCCGTTAACAGCCATAGGCGGTATGAGTGAAATTTTACGCAATGCCGACAGCTCCTTGCATGAAAAAGAGGCTGCCCTGCGCTATCTGAGCACGGCCGGTAACGCCCTGCTGGAGATGGTCAGCGATATTACAGACCATGCTGCCCTGGAGCAGGGCAGCATGGTCTTGCGTGAACGGGATTTCAGCCTGCGCCAGTGTGTCAACCAGTGCCTTGAGATATACCAGCCCGCTGCCAGGGGCAAAGATCTGAGCCTTGATCTGCATGTCAGCCCGGATGCCCCGGACCAGCTGCATGGAGATGACTTTCGCTTACGGCAGGCCCTGGGCAATCTGATCAGCAATGCCGTAAAATTTACGGCAGAAGGCGGTGTCAGCGTGCGCGTTGCCACAGAGATGCTGCACAGACAGAGAGGCGTCAGGCTGCGTATTGATGTGGAAGACAGCGGGCCGGGCCTGCAGGCAGGCGAGGCAGAGCGTATTTTTGAAAGTTTTCAACGCGGCGTACAGGCCGAAGGCCAGCCCGGCACAGGGCTTGGCCTCAATATCGCCAGAACTATTGCCCGCCGCATGGGGGGCGATGTCAGCGTCAGCCCGCGGACGGGCAGCGGCTCCTGCTTTTGTCTGGAAGTGCTTTTACAGCTGTCCTGTGACAGCATTTGCAGATCTGCAGACAACAGGCAGATTTCTCTGGCCGGACGGCGTATCCTCATTGCCGAAGACAATGCGGCAAACCGTTTTTACTTTGAACAGGCTCTGCGCAAGGAGGGGGCTGTAGCCCTGAGCACTGCAGACGGGGAGGCTGCGCTGCATATGCTCAATGCTGCCGATGGGCCTGCCGCAAACTGGGATATGCTGTTGCTTGATCTTGACATGCCACGCATGAACGGCATGGAAGTGCTGCAGCATATCCGCCTGGGGCACACCCGTGCCCCGGCTGACCAGCGCGTCATCATCTGCACTGCCGCTCTGGACAATGCCACCCATGATCTGTGCAGACAGCTCAAACCTGACGCCGTACTGCTCAAACCCCTGAGTTTTGCCCAGTTGCGCCACAGCCTGGGAGCCCTGCTGGCAGGCAAGCCTGCCACTGCCGCCACAGACAGGGAGGATACCATGCCGCAGAAAGACAGCCTGCCCGTATGGGACGAGGCCGGTGCCCGTGCTGCCATGGACGATGATGCAGATATTTTTTCCCACATGCTGACCGTGCTTGTTGCAGAGCTGCAGCGCATGGACAGTGAGCTGAAGGCAGCACTGGCTGACAGTGACATTACGACTGTCAGACGTCTTGCCCATGCCTGCAAAAATTCAGCAGGTGCCATGCGTCTGCTTCGTCTGCAGGCCCGTGCCGCGCAGACGGAAAAGGCGCCTGACAGCCATCTGGCACATGAGGGGCAGCTGCTGCTTGCCGCACTGGCAGAAGCACTGGCGGCACTGCCAGCAACAGCCGGCAAAGGCCAGGTACGAGGTAACAATGGCGCGCATACTGATAGTTGATGACGAAGCACTGATGCGGACCATGGCCGAGCTGGTCTGCAGACGCATGGGGCATGAGGCTTTCTGTGCAGCCACGCTTGCAGAGGGCCTGCGACTGGCCCGTGAAGGCGTGGATGTTGTGCTGCTGGATGTCTGCCTGCCTGACGGCAGTGGCCTGGAAGCCCAGCGGGAATTTGCCGCCATGCCCTCTGAGCCGGACATGGTCATCATCACCGGCCACGGTGACGGCGATGTGGCTGAAGCCGCGCTGCGCTCCGGCGCATGGGAGTTCCTCTCCAAACCCGTAGAGATACGCGATATTGAGCAATGCCTGCATCATGTTCTGAGTTTCAGGCAGCACAGGCAGTTCAGCTCCACCAAACTTAATGTAGACAGCGGCCACATTCTTGGAAATGGCCCGGCCATGGCTCAGGTGCTCAAGCTTCTGGCCCAGGCGGCCCACAGCGAGGTCAATGTGCTCATACTGGGTGAGACCGGTGTGGGCAAGGAGCTTTTTGCCAAGGCCCTTTTCCGCAACAGTGCACGGGCGGCCCAACCCTTTGTGACTGTGGACTGCGCCTCTCTGCCAGAAACTCTGGTGGAAAGCCATCTTTTCGGCCACAGCCGGGGCGCGTTCACCGGTGCAGACCGTGCCCGTGAGGGGCTTTTGCTGGCAGCACATAAGGGTACGCTCTTTCTGGATGAAGTAGGCGATCTGCCTCTGATCATGCAGGGGGCCTTTTTGCGAGCTCTGGAGCTGCGGCGCTTTCGCCCGGTAGGCGATGTGCGCGAGGTGAACAGTGATTTCAGGCTGGTGGCAGCTACCAACAGGGATCTGGAAGGCATGGTCCGCACAGGGGATTTTCGCGATGACCTGCTCTATCGCCTGCAGGGCATCACCATTGTTATCCCCCCCCTGCGCGAGCGCCAGGATGAGATACCCGCGCTGGCCCTGCACGCTGTAACCCGCTTTTGCCTGCGTAACGACCTGCCCCGCAAGACGCTGAGTGAGCCGGTGCTGCAACTGCTGCTGGAGTATCACTGGCCCGGTAATGTCAGAGAACTCATCCATGCTGTTGAGCGGGCCTGCCTTTCTGCCGGGCATGCAGAAATGCTTCTGCCCGGGCATCTGCCCACGCAGATGCGTGTGGCCGTAGCCCGCCACCGTGTGGGCCATGGTCGTGAACAGAGCCCGACCCCCATACCGCCCCCAGGCAGGGATGTCACTTTTGGTGTGGATGGGGAGCCTCTGCCGGGCCTGCGCCAGTGGAAGGCCAGAGCTGAAGAAGACTATGTACGCAGGGTTCTGGCTGTCAGCGGCGGGGATGCACGCCAGGCTGCGACCATTGCCGGTATTTCACGCGGTCACTGGTATGAGCTGCTCAAGAAGTACCATCTGCAGAACTGAGCAGAGATGTTTCAAAAATCACAGGCCGCAAACGCCGTACGTGTGTTGCCATCCACAAAGGGATGAGAGATAATCGCGGCTCATTTAGACAGTTCGTCGTAAAGAGAATCGAATTCTGCCATACTGGCCTGAAGAGCTTCCATTACTTGGCGATGCGGCTTGTTCTTCTGTCGCGCCTCAAAATACTCACGCAGAGCCTCATCAAGGATAGCCTGAATCTGACGCCCCTCCTGTTGAGCCGTATCACGAAGGAGAGCAAGGATATCAGCGGACATCTGAGTGGCGAACTTAACTTTGGGCTGAGTAGCAATGGCCTGGGTCATTGTGTGCTCCCTGACTACCTTGATATTTCTTGATAAAACAAATAGATACAACAAACTACACCTGTAGTATTAAAGGTAGCCAACTATGCCTCATATTTATGGTTATCTTGAAAAAAATCTAAATATTGTCAAGGTCAGAATGACCCTGCTGACTGACAGACATGCTCTTTACAAGGCGCTGCGGCCCGTGTATAAAGGTCCATCCACAATCTATATCACAATACC
>JAFQNG010000096.1 GCA_017396005.1 Desulfovibrio sp. | reverse complement strand
TCAGCCTTTACACGTTGCACTGCAGCAGCGAATCTGTTGGCAAAAGGCCTTGTGGCAGTATTGGTGACAATGAAGCGCAAGAAGTCCTGCACATCAGGGGTCTCGTTGCCAAGAGTACCTTTGGCATTGAGAAAGATGCGTGCTGCCCTGTCTTCAAGACGGAGTTCCGGCTGTTCATGGCAGCGATTGCTGAAGGTATAACGGCGCAGGCCCATGCCAAAAGGATCAAAGGCGCAGAGGAAAATGATATACGACTGTCGCAGTTTGCTGTAGGGCTGCCCTTTTTCAAGCAGGTGTTGGTCGATTATGGACTGATAATAGCGCGTTCTCAGGGGCAGCTCGTCACCGGGCATGGCTGCGGCCTGCATTTTAATGTCGTATACGCGATTGTTGCTGTCCTCAACATAGACGTCCAGGCGTATGCTCTTGAACTCAGGGTCTGTGGCAACACTTTTCTCGGTCTGCGGAAAAGAGAGCTTACTGATCTTGATATCCAGCAGCCGTTCCAGCAGGTCACGGCACAGATCCTCGTCCTGCATGACCCTTTGGAACATGTAGTTGTCCTGCAGAGTGAGTTCATCCCATGTCTTGGTAATTTTCAGCGGTAAAGGGGTGTTTCCCATTCGATCTCCTGCCTGGGGATGACTCTTACTGGCGAAGGGCGCGAACTTCCTCCTCAGAAAGGCCCGTGAACACCTGAAGATACGGCATTGGGCGTCAGGAGGCAAGAAAGCAAAAACTCAGCTGACAGGCAGCATGCAGCCCCGCTCAAGAAGTATGCGTGCCAGTGGCGTTACCGGCAGGCCCACTACCGTGCTCCATGAACCCTCTATCCGTTCTACCAGAAAGGCCCCCTGCCCCTGTATGGCATAGGCCCCGGCCTTGTCGTCGGGTTCACCGCTCGCGGTGTAGGCCTGCAGTACAGAGCGCGGCCAGGGATGGAAGAAAACACGGCTGACATCGCTGAACAGCTCTTCCTGCCCATCGGGAAGCAGCAGACAGACGGCGCTGATGACATTGTGGTCGCGTCCGGCAAGACGCTCCAGCATGGTGAGGGCATGGGCGGCGTCATGCGGTTTGCCCAGAATGTCGTCCGTCAGAGTCACCACAGTGTCAGCTGACAGAATCAGACTGCCGGTGCGCTCCTGCGCTGTCAGGGATGCCGCAGCCGCATGAGCCTTGGCCCGGGCTGCACGGCAGGCATAGGCTGCGGGCGTTTCACCTGAAGCCGGGGAAGGTTCAATGCCGCCGGGGCGTACGAGGGTAAAGGGCAAACCCCATTCTTCAAGAAACTGTCGGCGCCTGGGTGAGGCAGAAGCCAGCAGCAGCCTCAGCCCCGGGGCAAGACGGAACAGCGGCACCATGAGATCAGCCTCTGGCAGGCGTATGGGAGAGCACCTCTTGCCCATCCATGGTCAGGACGCGGAAGACGCCGTTTTCATACAGGCCGTAACTGCGACAGGAGCCTCCCTTGGGCAGGGATAGGGAGCCGGGGTTCCAGAAATGCAGACCACCCAGCGTTTCACCACGCGGTACGTGCGTATGACCACGCAGAATGACAGTACCCTGCGGCAGATGAGGCACGGGCGGCATTTCGGGCAGGCGATGTCCGTGACTGGCAAAGATGTGCAGGCCGTCAGCATCGATCCAGGCGTTTTCTGATACCGCAAAGGGCAGATGGGTCACATCCACCTCGGCGTCACAGTTGCCACGCATTGCCAGCACAGGGCAGGGCAGGGCCATGAACTCCGGCATTTCTTTGAGTACAGAGGGCGTATCATAGCCCCGAGGCAGGGGGTTGCGGGGGCCGTGATAGACCAGATCGCCCAGCAGCACAAGCGTATCGGGCTGCAGTTGCCGTGCCCTGTCCAGTAAAAAACGCAGGCTTTCCAGTGAGCCGTGCAGGTCTGAGGCAATGAGCATGCGCATCAGCGTTTTCCCTGATCCCATTCCTGACGGGGGATGGCTTCTTCGATCAGCATGACCGGGATGTCGTCACGCACGGGGTAAATCACAGCACAGGCAGCACAGGAAAAACCGTCGGTCTGCCCTGTGCCGGCCCCCGGCACGGCCTCCAGCCTGCCAAGGCATTTGGGGCAGGCCAGTATCTGCAAAAGTTCTTCAGTATTCATGATATGATGTCCTTATGTCTCTTTTAAGGTCGGCACAAACCATAGCCTGAAGGGCACTGAGGGTCAACGCGCAGAATATCATTGCAAGGACTTGCAATTTTTTCTTTCTGCCGTAGGCTGGGGAGATGAACACATTGAAACTGGTTGATTTGCATACCCATACTACGGCTTCTGACGGGGCAGACAGCCCTGCAGCGCTGGTACACAAGGCGCATGCCGCCGGGCTGGCTGCTATAGCCATCACAGATCATGACAGCCTGGACGGGCTGGAGGAGGCCCGGCAGGCCGGCCAGGAATGCGGCCTGAAAATTATTGACGGTTGCGAACTTTCTGCCCGCACAGAATACGGCGAGATACACATCCTCGGGCTCTGGCTGCCGCCGCAGGCCGCACAGCTGCAAAGCCGCCTTGTGGAGCTGCGGCACAAGCGCGCTGAGCGTAATGAGCGTATTGTGGCAAAACTCTGCAGTCTTGGGCTGGAACTCAGTATGGATGACGTCTATGCAGTGGGCCGGCACAGCGTAGGGCGGCCCCATATAGCACGGGCCATGCTGAACAGGGGCCTTGTGTCCAGCGAGCGTGAGGCCTTTGAAAAATATCTCAAGCAGGGGGCCAGGGCCTGGCTGCCCAAGGAAGTGATGGAGCCGCAGGCTGCTGTCAGCCTCATGGCCGGGCTCGGGGCAACGGTCAGTCTGGCCCATCCCTTTATTCAGGGCTATCCGGAAGACTGGCTTGAAAAACTGGTGCAGGATCTCATCCCCTGCGGCCTTTCCGCCATCGAAGCCTGGCACAGCGAGCAGAACGAGGCGCAGACGCGTATCTGCGTGGAATGGGCCAGGCGCTATGATCTGGGGCTGACCGGCGGTTCGGACTATCACGGTGACATCAAGCCCGGTATCAGACTCGGTGTGGGCCGGGGCGGCCTGCGTGTGCCTCTGGATGTGCTGGAACGCCTGGAAGCACGTCGCCACAGACAGGGCCTGCCGTGCTGAGGCAGCTGCACCCGGCAGTTGTCATTGTGCTCTGTCTGCTCCTTTGCCTGGCAACGGTCGGGCAGGCCTGCGCAGAGAAGGCTGCACCCAGCCTCGACCGTATGCTCGGTGCCATGCTGATGCTGGGCTTTCGTGGGGCAGAGCTGACGCAGGATGACCCCTTTCTGGCAGAAATCCGTTCAGGCAGGGTGGGGCATGTCATTCTCTTTGACCGTGACGTGCAGAATGGTGGTGAGCGCAATATCCATTCCCCTGAGCAGGTGCGCCGTCTCACAGCTGCCCTGCGCGCTGCTGCGCCGGGGCCCATCTTCATAGCTGTGGATCAGGAGGGCGGGCAGGTGCGCCGCCTTAAGCCTGAGAGGGGATTCATGGACGTGCCTTCTGCCCAGCGAATGGGGCAGGAGAAGACTGCCTCTACCACACAGGTAGCGGCGGCTCTCGGCCGTGAGCTGCAAGGGCTTGGCATCAATGTAAACATGGCGCCAGTGGCGGATGTCAATGTGAACCCGTTCAGTCCGGCCATAGGGCAGCTGGGCCGCAGTTTCAATACTGATCCCCGTCAGGTGGCGCGCCATGTGCTGGCTTTTGGTGAAGGCCTGGCACAGGCAGATGTCATCCCGGTGCTCAAGCATTTTCCTGGTCATGGCAGTGCGCGAAAAGACTCTCATCTTGGCCTGACTGATATATCCACCACATGGGACGGCGGCAGCGAGCTGCTGCCGTATGCTGAGGCCTTTGCCGCCGGCTGGCCCGGCATGGTCATGATGGGGCATCTTTTTCATGCTGGGCTGGATGCACGCCATCCGGCCAGCCTGTCAAAAATGACTGTCACAGGCCTGCTGCGACAGGGGCTGGGCTGGCAGGGGGTCGTCATCAGTGACGATATGCAGATGAAGGCCGTCAGCCAGCGCTATGGCCTGGAAGAAGCTGTTCGCCTTGCCGTGGAGGCCGGAGTGGATATACTGCTTTTTGGCAATAATCTGGAGTGGGATGCGGATCTGCCGCGCAAGGCCCACGCAGCCCTGCGCCGTCTTGTGGACAGCGGACAGATCAGTGAAGAGCGTATACGGCATTCGTGGCAGAGGATCAGCGCCCTGCAAAAGGCTTTTGCACGCCAATAAAAAAGGGGCCGTAAGGCCCCTTTATGCCGATAGTAGCGAAACCTAGACCCCCAGCATGATCATGGTATCTGCCACCTTGCGGAAGCCCGCGATATTGGCACCCAGAACAAGATTGCCGGGCTGGCCGAATTCTTCGGCCGTGGCGGCAGCACTGTCATGGATATTGGTCATGATGCGCTTGAGGTTTGCGTCCACAGTTTCGAATGGCCAGCTCTGCATGCTGGCGTTCTGAGCCATTTCAAGCTGGCTGGTGCTGACGCCGCCGGCATTGGCAGCCTTGGCCGGGCCATAGGCTATGCCTGCCTTAATGAAGGCATGCACTGCGTCCAGAGTGGAGGGCATGTTGGCCCCTTCAGCCACACATTTGCAGCCATTGGCCAGCAGGGATTCAGCATCGGCCAGATTCAGTTCGTTCTGCGTGGCGCAGGGGAAGGCAGCATCGCAGGGCACAGACCAGACAGCATTACGTCCCTGAGGGTATTCTGTCACCGGGGTATATTTTGCCGAGGATACCAGCTCAGCGTAACGGGTCAGTGAGGCACGCTCCACTTCCTTGACCTGCTTGAGCACATCCACCCTGATGCCTTCGGCATCGTAAATCATGCCGCGCGAGTCAGAGACAGTGACTGGCCTAGCCCCTACCTGCCAGAGCTTTTCGCAGCAGTAGGTGGCAACATTACCAGCGCCGGAGACTGTGCAGACCTTGCCTTCAAAGCTTTCTTTGCGGGATTCAAGCATGCGCTGGGCAAAATAGACAGCGCCGTAGCCGGTGGCCTCAGTACGCGCCAGAGAGCCGCCGTAGAGCACGTTTTTGCCGGTGAGCACGCCTTCGAAGCTCTGGGTGAGGCGCTTCCACTGACCATACAGATAACCGATTTCACGACCGCCCACGCCGATATCACCGGCAGGCACGTCGATGGTGGCACCGATATAGCGGTGCAGCTCGGTCATGAAGGCCTGGCAGAAACGCATGACCTCGGTATCGGACTTGCCCTTGGGGTCAAAGTCCGAGCCGCCCTTGCCGCCACCGATGGCCAGACCGCTCAGTGCGTTTTTGAAGATCTGCTCAAAACCGAGAAACTTCAGTACACCCAGATTGACGCTGGGGTGCAGACGCAGACCGCCCTTGTAGGGGCCGATGGCAGAATTATACTGTACACGGTAGCCGCGGTTCACCTGCACCTGGCCTTTGTCGTCCACCCAGTCCACGCGGAAGCTGATCACACGTTCAGGCTCCACGATACGCTCAAGGATCTTATGCTCCTGATACTTTTTATTCTTGTCCAGTGCTGGTTGCAGGCTTTGCAGAACTTCCTGCGCGGCCTGCAGAAAAACGGGCTGATGGGCATATTTCTCTTTCAAACTATCCATGACCTGCTGTACATACGACATTGTGCACTCCTTGCGGCAGGGCCGCAGATACGGATAAAGAAGGGCTTTTTTCTTAGCTGAGATTGTTGCCCCCGGCAAGGGCTGATTGCCTTAATCGACCGCCTCACGTGATGCAGTGATGGCCGCATGCAGTATCTCGTCAAGCGTGGGGTGCGCGAACATGAAGTGGTGCAGGCGTTCGCCGTGATACTGCCCCAGTAACAGCAGCTGTGCCGCTGTCACCAGATGCGAAACGTGATGCCCCAGGGCGGCAATGCCTGCCATGCGTCCGTCCCTCCAGACAACTTTGACGAAACCGGCAGGGTCACCTCCTGCCTGGGCAATAGCATTGGCGATGAGGGGGGCACGCGATACGGCAACCTCGCCGCCTCCGGCTTTGGCCTCGCGGGCCGTGAGGCCCACGCGCATAACCTCAAGACTGCCATAGATACAGGAGGGTATCGGGCCGGGGTCATAGGCACCGCTGTCCAGCCCCAGTATCTGCCGGGCCACGTAGACGGCCTGATGCTCGGCAGCATGGGCCAGCAATGTGCGGCCATTGACGTCCCCTATGGCGAAAATGCCGGGCGCTGTTTGCAGATAGTCGTCTGTTTGTACAAAACCACGCCTGTCAAGACTGCCGCCTGTGCTTGCAACGCCCAGACCGTCTGTATTGGGCGTGCGCCCTACAGCCACAAGAGCCTTGGTGGCGCACAGCTCGCGTCCGTCCTCCAGCGTGAGTACGGCCTGACCGTCTCGAGTAAGCAGCGAGGCAGCTCTGACGCCTGTCAGAATGGTCAGGCCGGTCTTGCGCAGGAGTTTTTCCATTTCCCGTGCCAGATCTTCATCTTCGGTGGGGGCCAGCTGCGGGGCAGCTTCCACCACAGTGACAGTACTGCCCATGGCAGAGAAAAAATCTGCCATTTCAAGGCCAATGGCCCCTGCACCCACTATGAGCAGGCTTTCTGGCACTGCCGCTATGTTGAGCAGGTCGGTGCTGTCCAGTACAGCATCATGGTCCGGCGTCAGGCCGGGAAAGGCGGCAGAACGTGAACCAGAGGCGAGAATGATATGATTCCCGGAGAGCATTGCTGCAGTCTGCCCATCGGTGTCCAGCACTGCCACAGTGCGGGCATCGCGGCAGACAGCACGACCGGAGTATATTTGTACGCCAGCGCCCTGCAGCGCCTTGCCCAGTGCCTGACTGGAGGCTCCGGTAAAACGTTGAACACGTTTTTGCAGCGCCGTATAATTCACAGTCAGGCTTCCCGTGGCTATACGCTGACGCTCCAGGCCGCGTATATGCCCTCTGGGTGCCACTGCCCCCAGAAGAAGCTTGGTGGGGATGCAGCCGCAGTTCAGGCATACACCTCCCAGATGTCTGTCTTCCACCAGAGCCACTTTTCTGCCGGCCCCGGCAAGTACACTGGCAGCCTTGCTGCCACCGGGCCCGCCACCAATGATGATAACGTCAAATTGATTCATATTTGCCCTCTGCTGCAGTAATGCTGCAAAGCGCCCCAGCAAGACAGGGGCTTGCCGGGGCGCGTAAAGACAACGTATCCCTCAGGAGGCTATCTGGGCTGCCTGACCACGTCGATAACAGTGCCATCGCGGTATTCTACCACGCCGACAATCCTGTCAGTGTACTCTACAGGGTCGGGCTTGCCGGCCAGTTTTTCGCCGATGGCCTTGAGCTCGTGTATGTCCATAATGGGCAGGTTGCTGTCCTTCAGTTTTTCCAGCAGATCAGTGCGGCGGGGATTAATGGCAATACCGCGGTCTGTGACCAGGGCATCAATGGTTTCGCCGGGGCTGGTCACTGTGGTCACCTGATCACGCAGTACGCAGAGGCGGCCCTTGAGCAGGTTAGTGACCACAATGGAGATCTTGCTGCCGGCAGCGGTGTCGTTATGGCCGCCTGAAGCGCCCATGATGGTGCCGTCAGAGCCGGTGACCACGTTGACGTTGAAATCCGTATCGATTTCTGTGGCACCGAGGATCATGATGTCCAGATTGTTGACCACAGGGCCGCAGTTGTGTGGATTGCCGTACAGGGAGCCGCTCATGGCCATATGCTTGGGATTGCTGCCTGCAGAAGCTACGGAAACCAGGTCAAAGTCCTGTACGTCAAAGAGAGCGCGGAAAAGGCCTTCGTTGAGCATTTCAACAAAGTAGGCAGTGATGCCACCTGCACCGAATGAACCCACAACACCCTTGGCCTGCATGCGCTTTTTGACTTCAGCAGCCACGGCCAGCGAGGTGCCGCCAGCACCTGTCTGGAAGGACATGCCTTCTCTGATGTAGCCGGTAGCATCGATGAGTTCTGCAGCAGCAGCGGCGATCTTCAGACCAATGGGATCAGATGTGACCCTGGTCGTGCCGGAAACGATGCCGTTGGGGTCGCCGATGGAGTCCACCTGTACCACATAGTCCACAAAATCCTGCGTGATTTCGATGGGGCAGGCAGGATAGGGCACGAGATTGTCTGTAACGGCCACAACCTGATCAGCATATTGGGCATCAGGGTAGATATAGGAAAGCACACCGCAGGCAGATTTGCCCTGAGTGCCATTGATATTGCCATAGTTATCGCAGCAGGGCGCGGCAATGAAGGCCACATCAACATGCAGGTCACCTGCTTCTACAGCACGCGGACGACCGCCATGACTGCGGAAGACGGCGGGCTTGGGCAGCAGGCCTTTGGTGATGGCCTTGGCTACGGGGCCGGGCGAGATATAGTTGACAGACATGCCGGTGATGACGCCGGACTTGATGTATTCTACCAGCGGTTCATGGCAGGCAAAGATACCAGTAGCAGCTACATGGATATCCTTGATACCCAGATCGGCAATGACCTTCATGACCATATTGGTCACATAGTCACCATTGCGCAGGTGATGATGGAAAGACACGGTCATGCCGTCTTTCAGCCCGGTTTTTTTGACAGCCTCCTCAATGGAGGCCAGCAGTTTTGTTTCACCGGGCTCCAGTTTGTTGCCGGGTTTGACTGAGCGACGAGTGATGGTAGTTCTGGTTCTGGAGTCGATGCTGGCGTAAGCGCCCTTGAAGGGTCTTACCTCGCCATAGCCCTCAATATATTCGGGGATATCACGGCCGATGACATTTTTCATGCTCTTTTCCCTTTCTTCCGTTAACGTGTTCTGTCGGCTGGAGAAGCAGGCCTCGCGTGCGGGTATGGGACCGCCGGAGGGGCCGGACCTCAGGCGAAAATTTCATTGATCAGCGGCACCTGGCCTCCGTTGGCAGCCAGTTTACCGGTGAAGCCAAGGGATCTGGCAAGACGCGCATCAGCTTCAAAGCCGGCCTTGTCCTTGGCGTCAGCCCATGGACGGTCGAAAACAGGAAGGCCTGCTGCCCTTGCAGACAGAGCTACCTTGCTGCGCGCATACAGAAGCTGTGCTGTGTCAGCGCTGACAGGTGCGCCCAGCTCCTGCAGGAACGTTGCGGCACTGAAGATGACAGCAGTAATCCTGCTGCTGGCAGCAATTACGGCAGCCGCATTTTCAACCGAGGCTACGCTCTCTATAACGGGCAGCAGTTTGATGGAGCCGGCAGCAAAACCGTTTTCTGCCTCCAGGGCAGCGATAGCTGCATCAGCCTGGGCCAGGCTCTGCACATCTGCCCTGGGCAGAATAAAGGCCTGTGGTTTGCCCTTGCCTGCCACGGCGATATCGTCTGCGCCGCCTTCAGCCATGGGGTTGATGCGCACGAAGACACCTGCACCACCGTAATCAAAGAAGGGCAGGGCTTCCTGCAGAAGCAGGCGGGCGGCGTCCTTATTGGCTTCGTCTACGGATTCATGGAGATCATAGGCCAACGCGTCCGCGCCATACAGCGTTGCATTGAGCAGGGCTTTGGGATCGTTGCCGTTGATGAGCAAAATGCTTTTCATGCTTCGGCTCCTTTACACGGCCCGCTGGATGGCGGCACGTACTCTGGCTTTGATGGTGAAGTCAAGGGCCCCGTTGTCCTTGGCAGTGATCCTGGCGTTTTCTACGCCACATTCGGCAGCCGTCTTCTGGAGGAGCTCCCTGATCTGCCTGCCGAACTGCTTGAGGATGACGGATTTACCGCTTAGTTCGATCTGGATGCCGGGTTCCTCGGCGGGGGCGACGCTCACGAGGATGTCGCCGCTGTCTGCAGCGCCTGCTTCGCCTGTTTTTGTCAGTTTCATATGGCTCCTCCTAAGGTTGCCTGTCGAGGGGGAAATTTTTGAGAATGCCTGTGCTTTCTCTGGGGACAAAGCGAGATAGGGAACAGAGGCCGCTCCTTTATTTGTAGAAAGGAGCGGCCTTACTGTTCTGTTAAGAGAGTGTTTCAGCGTAGATTTCAGCAGTATGCTTGACTTTGACATGGTCGCCGTTACGGGCGAGCATGTCAGAGATCTGCATCATGC
>JAFQNG010000010.1 GCA_017396005.1 Desulfovibrio sp. | reverse complement strand
TACGTTGATAGTGCTGTTTTAGAACTTTGGCACACTGCTTGCTATATAGAAAGTGCAAGGCGACGCCCCTAGGGTCAGGGGACGGCGCAGAGCCCGGAGCAAATGAGGGCATGAGAAAAAAATCTGAAAAAATGACCCGTTAATCCGCACGGGCGGTTTATATATAAGAAAAAGAAACAAATTTCCATGCCGCCCTCCCCCAAACAGGGTTGTGTGGATCCCCCAAGAAACCTCCTCCTTTGAACACAACCTCTAACCATCGGAACATCCTCCCTCCTGCGGCCGCCGGTCCCCCCCCGGCGGCCGTCTTCTTCTTGTTGAAAACCTTGTCATTCCCCTGTGTTACTGGCATTATCTTCATCTCTTCACTACTTTCAGCACGAGTCAGGAAGGACGGTATGAGCGTAGATATTCTGGACTGGAAAGAAGCTATTTCGCGTGTTCTCAATAAGCGTGATCTCTATGGCAGGCTGCTGCAAAAATTCATGGACATGGAGCGGGACAGTGCAGCCCGCATAGCGCAGGCACTGCAGCAGCAGGATCTGGAGGCAGCCAGGCAGATAGCCCACAGCGTCAAGGGTACATCTGCCAACCTGGGGGCCAAGGCCTTGGCAGCGGCTGCCCTTGAGCTGGAAATGGCTCTTAAAGGCGGTGGGGATACGACCCTGCCTCTGAAGCATTTTGAAGATGCCTTGACTGACACTCTGGTAGCCATGACAGCCTTTTTGTCAGCTTAGCGTGGCTCTGAGTGCTGTTCTGATGGAGGCAAAAGCTCAGAGAGATCTGTCCAGCACACGAAGTGAAATGGCCTCTGCCACATGCTCCTGTTGAATTTGAGCACTGTGGGCCATATCTGCTACGGTTCTTGCAAGACGCAGTACCCGCGTATAGGCTCTGGCTGAAAGGCCAAGGTGCTGCATGGCGGCTTCAAGCAGCTTGTGACCGGCGCTGTCCAGAATGCAATACTCTTCAAGAAGTGCGCCGGAAAGGCCTGCGTTACAGTTGACGCCTGTGCCTGCATAGCGTTCCTGTTGCAGTGTACGGGCACTCTGGATTCTTCGACGTATGTCGGATGAGCTCAGCCCCTTACTGCCAGAACCACGCAGGTCTGCATAGGGCACGGCTGGTACCTCCACATGAATGTCAATACGATCCAGCAAGGGGCCAGACAGTCTGGTGCGGTAGCGTGCAAGCTGCTCTGGGCGGCAAATGCATTGGTGTGTGGGGTCGCCCAGATAGCCGCAGGGACAGGGATTCATGGCAGCGGCCAGCATGCAAGCCGCTGGATAGGTGATACTGCCTGCCGCACGCGAGATGCACACCCGGCCGTCTTCCAGAGGCTGACGCAGAGCTTCCAGTGCTGTTTTGCCAAATTCCGGCAACTCATCCAGAAAAAGCACACCATTATGGGCCAGACTGACTTCACCTGGCCTGGGCAGACGACTGCCACCGACCAGGGCTACGTCCGAGACCGTATGGTGTGGCGCACGGAAAGGGCGGGCTGTCAGCAGGCCTGCGTCAGGCGGCAACAGGCCTGCAACACTGTATATCTTGGTGACTTCCAGGGCCTCTTCAAAGGAAAGCGCCGGCAATATGCCGGGCAGGCGCTGTGCCAGCATGGTCTTGCCGCTGCCCGGCGGCCCCATGAGCAGAATATTATGTCCGCCTGCTGCAGCTACTTCAAGAGCGCGTTTGGCAGCCTGCTGCCCTTTTACTTCAGCAAAGTCCGGGCAGGGAATCTGCACCGTGCCTGAGGCCGGGGAAGGCACATACGGAGCCAGTGTTTCTGCTCCGCTTAAAAAGGCCACGCACTGCAGGAGGTCCTGTGGGGCATAGACGTTGAGGCCATTGACCACCGCTGCCTCTGCGGCATTGGCTGGTGCCGTTGCCAGGCCGAGAGCCTGGCTGTCACGCGCCAGGATAGCCAGCGGCAATACCCCACGCACCGGCCGCAGCCGTCCACTCAGGGAGAGCTCGGCGCTGAAGAAAAAGCCTTCAATACGTTCCGGCGGCAGAAGACCGGCAGCGGCAAGCAGGCCAATAGCCAAAGGAAGATCATAGCCGGTACCGCTTTTGCGCTGCCCAGCCGGTGCAAGATTGACGGTAACACGCCCTGGTGGCAGGCGCAGGTTACAGGCTCGCAGTGCCGCAAAGACACGATCTCTGGCCTCACGTACCTCGGTTTCTGCCAGGCCGACCAGACTGAAGCCGGGCAGCCCCTGACGCGTAAAGGCTACCTCCACCTCTACGGGAAAGGCCTCCACACCCGTCAGACCACCACTGTAAAGCCTGACGACCATGGCTACTGCAGCAGCTTGCCGAGCCTGTCCCAGCGGATGTCGTCAAAGCCGCCCCATGACCAGTAGATGCGCCAGGCCTTGGCTCGAATGGCATCCTTATCCACAAAACCCCAGAAGCGTGAGTCCATGGAGTTATCACGGTTATCGCCCATGACGAAGTATTTTCCTGGCGGTACTGTGACCGGGCCGTAATTATCCCGTACAGCTTCCTGTCGGTGAGGATCTGTAAACTGTACATAACTTTCGCTGACAGGCTCACCGTTACGGTAGAACTGTTTGTTACGCACTTCAATGACATCACCCGGGAGACCCACTACGCGTTTGATAAAGTCCACACTGGGGTCTTTGGGGTATTCGAAGATGATGATGTCACCCCGTTCAGGCTGCCTGCCTTCATAAAAATAGTAGCTGGTGAAGGGAACCCGCAAGCCATAGGTAAACTTGGTGGCCAGCAGGTAGTCACCTACCTGCAGGGTTTGCAGCATGGACTCGGAGGGAATTTTGAACGACTGCACCACAAAGGTGCGGATAAAAAAGGCCAGCACCAGGGCAATCAGCAGAGCTTCACCGTATTCACGCCAGAGCGGCTTGCGTTTTTTACTTTGCAGTATCTGGGACATGTTGTTTCCTCAACTAAAAAATTTATCCACATAGCCAACCAGAAGCACGATGACAATCATGGCCGGCAATATCCACGTCAGGTAAAAGCGCAGGGCATTGGGAAATTTAAGTCCTTCCCCTTCGTTGGCCTCTGCCAGAAAACTGTTCCATCCCCAGCCTCGCCTGCGTGTGCAGAAAAGGATGAAAAGCAGACTACCCAGAGGCAGGATATTATTGCTGAGGATAAAGTCTTCCAGGTCCAGAATGGTGGATCCGGCCCCAAGGGGCTGGATCCAGTCCAGAACGTTGAAACCCAGGGCACAGGGCAGAGAGAGCAGCCACATGGCCGCTGTATGCACCATGGCAGCGCGATGACGCTCCATACCCCATACGTCCACACTGTAGGAAATAATGTTCTCAAAAACGGCAATAACCGTTGAGAGCGAGGCAAAAGCGAGGAAGATGAAGAAAAGAGTACCCCAGATGCGGCCGCCGTCCATGGTATTAAAAATATTGGGCAGCGTCACGAACACCAGGCCTGGCCCGGCACCAGGTTCAACCCCGAAGGAGAAGCATGCAGGAAAGATGATCAGCCCGGCCATGATGCCGGACAGGGTATTGAGTGAAGTGATCCAAATGGCCTCGCCTGAAAGCGAACGACTTTTGGACTGATAGCTGCCGAAGACCGTCATGGCCCCGATACCGACTGAAAGAGCAAAGAAGGCCTGATTCATGGCTGCGTTACAGATTTTGAGCAGACCCACCTTTTCAACCTGGCTCCAGTCAGGCACCAGATAAAAGCGCACACCCTCTTCAGCGCTAGGCAGCAGCAGAGCCTGCCAGACCAGGAGAGCCAGCAGTATGAACAGCCCGGCCATCATCCATTTGACCACACGCTCCACGCCCTGTTGCACACCCATGGCACAGATGCCGAAGCCCAGCAGGACAGTGACTGTCATGCCCAAGATCTGCAGGCCTGGCGAGGCCAGCAGGCTGCCGAAAGCAGCGCCCACCTGTGAGGGATCCAGCCCAGCCAAATTACCTGTGGCCAGCTGCCAGCAGTAGATGAGCATCCAGCCGGTAACTGTGGTATAGAACATCATCAGTAGATAGCTGCCTGCCAGAGAGATCCAGCCGAAGCGACTCCAGCCAGTACCCTGAGGTTCCAGCACATGTAAGGCCTGGCCCATATTGCGACGCGAGGCTCGGCCCACGGCAAATTCCATAATCATGACTGGCAGTAGAGCGCAAAGGAAGAAAATATAGACCATTACGAAAACCATACCACCGTGCGTACCGGTGGTGAAGGGGAAGCGCCAGACGTTGCCCAGCCCGATGGCGCAGCCCGCTGAAACCAGGAGAAAGCCCAGACGTCCGAGTACAGCGCGGCTGGTGGTTACGTTATTCACTGTAATGTCCTTTGGTTTAATGGAGGCGCAGGGCAAAGTTGACCGCAAAGGCTGCAGCCACAAGTACCATAATCCAGTTGATATCCCTGAAACGTCCGGCCAGTGCCTTGGTAGTGACCCAGGCTATGAAACCGAAACCGAAGCCGGTGGCGATATTGGAGGTCAGCGGCATGCCCACGATGGTCAGAAAAGCCGGCAGAGCTACGGTAAAATCATTGAAGCGTATGCGCCCTACCTCCTGCATCATCAAAGCCCCTACGATGATCAACACAGGTGCCGTGGCAAATGAAGGAACCAGGGCTACCAGTGGGGTCAGAAAAAGCGAAAGGAAGAACAGCCCCGCCACTACGACTGCAGTCAGGCCGGTGCGTCCACCTGCGGCTACGCCGGTGGCGCACTCCAGATAGCTGGTGGCAGTGGTGGCCCCCAGCACGGCGCTGGACATGGTGGCAACAGAGTCAGAGATAAGAGCTTTATCCAGATTTTCGATATGCCCGTCTTCACGCATAAATCCCGCTTTCTGCGAAAGGCCGATGAGCACACCCATATTGTCAAAAAGGTCCACCACGGTCAGGGTAAAAATGATGGAGATCAGACCGTGCTGCAGTGCCCCCCAGAGATCCATCTGCATGAACGTTTCTGCAGGCAGGGGAATGGAAAAGGAAACTATGCTGCCTGAAGGCAGTGGTGTGAGCCCCAGAAGCATCCCTGCCGCTGTAATGACCAGAATGCCGATAATCATGGCACCACGTACATTACGGGCCATGAGCGCGCCGATGAGAGAGACCCCGACAATGGCCAGCAGTGTCTTGGGGTCGCCTACATTACCCAGGGTAACGAAGGTGGAAGCGTCTGCCGCAACAATACCACAGCTCTTCAGGCCGATAAAAGCGATAAAGGTGCCAATGCCCACCACAATGGCATATTTCAAATCCATGGGAACAGCGTCTATGATCATCTGACGCACACGCGTTGCTGTCAGCAAAAGAAAGACCACACCAGAAATGAAGACAGCCCCAAGGCCTGTCTGCCAGCTGTAACCAGCAGGCCCGCAGACATAGTAGGCGAAAAAGGCCGTAATTCCGAGGCCAGGAGCCACTGCCACGGGAAAATTGGCCCACAGCCCCATGATCAGAGAAGCGATAATGGTCACCCAGATGGTAGCAGCCACTGCGGACTCTCTTGGCATACCGGCATCTCCAAGCATGGCGGGCACTACGAAGATGAGATAGCACATGGCCATGAATGAGGTCAGCCCCGCCAAACACTCTGTTTTGACGGAGCTGCCCCTGGCGGATGGTTTAAAAAGTTTTTCCAATACGCCCATACTTCCTCCGCTGGTTCATCAAAGCCTGGATGCTTGTAAAATGTGCAATACCATGCCATGCCTTGGGGTGTTTGTCCATGCAGCCAGTGGCCCGGCGTCATGTCACCTCGGAATATGATAGAAATATCTCTTTACATCTGCACTATGCTTCAAACACGTCTGCCTCATACCAGTACAGGCGTGCCTCGGGCTGTTGCCAGCTCTTCCTGGGAAGTCCGGCCTTGAGACAGAGATGGTCAAGATAGGCGAGCCTGTCCCAGCCCTGCTCTACAGGCACCTGCGGCAAAAACACTCCGCTGCGACCGGCATATTCCAGAACGAGGCCGTGCTTTCCGACTTGGACTGCAGCCGGGTCGGGACAAGGGGAAAGCTCGTCCAGCACAGAAATGTGCAGGCGGCAGCGGCTCCACTCTTCTGCCGTCAGCGGAGGAAAACGGGGATCTTCCAGGGCAGCGGCTCGGGCCATACGCCAGATATTGCGCCACAGAGGTTCACGAGCGATGATACTGCCCATGCAGCCTCTCAGCTGGCTGTCCAGCGTCAGCGTCACAAATGAACCCAGATGACGCCAAAGGGCGCTGGCGCAGGGGCTGCCATCAACCCGTGGAGTATATTCCGGCTCTGTGGCCTGTGCGCTGCGCCCTGTGACAGCATTCAAAATTGCATGTCGTGCAGCACAGGATATCCAGGTTCTGTCTTCCTCATATAATATGAATGATAACGCCATGTCTCTCTCATCTGTTTGCGCTGCCCTCACAAACAAGAAATGCCACAACTTTCGTTGCGGCAATCCTTGTATTAAAGGCATATACCCGTCTGACGACGGACAGTGAATTAATTTTCACCTTCGGCAGCAGACTGCTTGCCAGCGCCCTTCAGGCCATACATGGTCGTAGAGCCGGAAGACCAGAATTCCAGCACCTCTTCATTGACCAGCTTGGTCAAAATCTTCTTCACTTCGCGAGGACCCTTGTCAGGAAAGAGCGCCGTAAAGTCGTTGAAGTAGAATTTGGATTTGGCAGCGGACTTGCTTTTCAGGAACTCGATAACAATATCTTTGTCGTCAGCCATGGGCTTTCTCCTGGCCCGGCGGCGCGTACGCACCGCCGGGGTTAAACATATTGGCCTAGAATTTGAACTGCGTGCTCTGCCGCCAGGTGTAGTAGGCAGCGTCACGGAAGTCGTCGATGAGGTGATGGGTGAACTCAAGGCCGGTCAGTTCGAAGAACTTTTCCCAACCGATGCGTTCAGCCCATTCGCCCAGACGTTCGTACTTCTCAGCGTTGGCAGCATAGACTTCGACGATCTTGCGAACGACCTTGGTCAGGCTGGGCCAGCGCGGCGGTTCGTTGGGGATGTAGCCCACAACGACCTTGGAGAACTTGGGCCGAGAGATACGGTTAGAAACCTTGCCGCCCACCATGATGGCAATACCGTCGCCTTCGCCGTCAGAGATAGGCAGGGCGGGGCACATGGTGTAGCAGTTACCGCAGTACATGCAGCGGTCTTCTTTGATGGCGATGGAGTTCACCTTTTCGCCATTGTATTCCACCTTGGTGGGACGCACGGCTGCTGTGGGGCAGGCGGCCACGGCCAGCGGAATTTCGCACAGCTGGTCAGCCCATTCGTGGTCGATCATGGGCGGCTTACGGTGAATGCCCACCAGACCGATGTCAGAACAGTGCACAGCGCCGCACATATTGATGCAGCAGGCCAGCGCTACACGCACGGGGGCAGGCATGCGCATGGACTTGAACTCGTCAAAAAGTTCGTCCATGACGCATTTCACCGGACCAGAGGCGTCGGTGGCGGGGGTGTGGCAGTGCACCCAGCCCTGGGTGTGGATCATGTTGCTGATGCTGGCACCGGTGCCGCCCACGGGGAACTTGTAGGAACCACCGGGGAACTTGCGGGAGTTCAGTTCATCACGCAGAGCCTTCATGGTGGCTTCATCTTCCACCATGAATTCAATGTTGTTACGGGTGGTCCAGCGTACATGACCGCCACAGAACTTGTCAGCGATTTCGCAGACTTCGCGGATGTGGGTAATGGTTATGGTACGGGCACCGCCTACACGCACTGTATAGACCTTGTCACCGCTTTCAGCCACATGCATCAGTACGCCGGGCTCAAGAATTTCGTGGTAAAGCCACTTGCCGAAATTCTTTTTGATGACCGGCGGGAAATACGAGTCATACTTATGAGGGCCAATATCGGAGATACGGCCTTCCATGGGTTTCTGGGGATTGTACCCGGTAGAAATAAAAGCCATTTTTATATCCCCCTTTCTTACTAGCGTTGATGGCGTTTACGATAGTCGGCAAGGTCACGCTGCCAGCCGCCGGGCACTTCGTCTTCCTTGAAGAAGATGAAGGGGTTGGTGCGCGGGGTGCTGACATGGCAGGGCATGGGCGGGGTGTCGGTCACTTCCAGAAGCTTCTGGAAGGAGAGACGTTTCATAGTTTCGCCCACACGTTCGCGGTTTTTGCCTTCTTCCATCCACCAGTCCCAGATCTTTTCAATGACTTCCTTGACTTCGTCATAGGGGGCTTCACAGGAGATGAAGGGAACAAGCAGGGAACCCATCTGGGCGCCGTCAACGACCGGAGCCTTGGCACCTACGAGGATGCTGGCGCCGCGTTCGTCACCGATGCGCAGGGCCTGAGGCATGGTGTTGATACAGTGCATGCAGCGCACGCAATCAGCGGTCTTGATAGAAAGCTTGGAGCCGTCCCACTTCATGCACTGGGTGGGGCAGCGACCAACGACTTCCTTTTCGATGTCGAATTTGCCCCAGTCGCGACCGGCATGGGCGCCAGCGTTGGGGGCAATTTCACCGGCCACATAGGCCTTGACCTTTTCCTGGTCGATCTTGATGTCGTCCTTCCAGGTACCGACCACGGCGAAGTCCGAACGGGCCATAGCGCATACGCAGCCATTGGGGCAACCATCGAACTTGAACTTGAACTTGTAGGGGAAAGCGGGACGGTGCAGCTCGTCCTGATAATCCATGGTGAGCTGATAGCACATGTCCTGAGTGTTGTAGCAGGCGAATTCGCAGCGGGACTGCCCAAGACAGGCTTCGGGGGTACGCAGGTTGGAGCCGGAGCCGCCAAGGTCCACGTTCATTTTATGGGTCAGTTCATGGAAGATTTCTTCCAGCTGTACGGTCTGGGTGCCCAGCAGCACGATGTCACCAGTGGAGCCGTGCATGTTGGTGATGCCGGAGCCACGCAGATCCCAGATGTCACACAGGTCACGCAGGAACTTGGTGCTGTAGTATTTACCAGCAGGCTGGGCCACACGGATGGTGTGGAAGTGTGCCACACCTGGGAACATTTCGGGCTGGTCACAGTAACGGCCGATAACACCGCCGCCGTAACCGAACACACCCACGATACCGCCGTGCTTCCAGTGGGTTTCTTTGTCGCGATAGGAGAGTTCCATCACGCCCAGCAGGTCTTCAGGGGCATCCACGGGGATCTGATAGTCCAGCCCCTTGGGGTTGGCGGCACGAGCAGCCGCCTCCTGTTTGATGTCGGACACGAAGCTCGGCCAGGGGCCGCTTTCCAGCTGGTCCAACAGAGGAGTTTCATATTTCGCCATTACCATACCTCCACATGGTTTTTTTGCCTCACGTCGGCGCGTGACAAGCCGCTTGTCGCGCCTGGCGACGCTCTTCAGGCCGGGCTTTACGCTGGCCGGACATTCCGCCGCGGCAGTGTGCCCAGGCAGGGAGCGCGCAGTGCGCGTTGCACGGGAAAAACCGCACAAGCGAACCGCATACGCCGCCGTCTCCTGATGGGCGCAATACGGGCTGTTTTGGTTATACCCTAATTTTTTTCAGTTGACAACAAGCTTGTGCTGTCTTGGACAGCTTTTCACAAATCCTCCTCCTGAGGCAGTACAACGCTTGGCAAAGACGGTATTCTCGGCATATGCTGTGCCCATCAACATCAGGCAGGATTTTCATATGAAAGATCAGAACGGTTTGTACTATCACCCCAAAGCCGGAGACAGCCGGGCACGCGTCTATGTGCGGCGTGGTGAAGACGGTGAAGTGCAGTTTCGCCTCTGGCAGGCAGACTGTCCGGAAATATGGGAACGGCATCCCTGGCTCAGTTTCGATGTGGTACAGAGTGCGGCCCGCCTGTATCAGGAAGAGCGCAACAGTGAGGCTGACCCTCTTAAGCTCTATGACATAGCCGTGGCCCGTGCACTCCTGAAAGAGGACGGGGCGTGAGCGGCCGCTGGCTGCTGGCCCAGCGCCCTTTCATGGTGCGCGACCTCGTACGCGACTACTGCACGGTCTTCCGTCTGCTGTCAGAGCAGCGTACTCGTTTTGCCATGGACGGCACTGTCTCCTATTCCGCCCTGCGCGATCTCCTGGGTGCCCCTCTGCAGAAGGGGGTTTTCTGGAGACTCAAAGATACTGCTCATCATCTCTTCCGCAATGCTCCCGGTACGGGCAGTCCGAGAGAAGAGAATATTATGCTCTGGCAGTATGCGGCCAGCCCCCTGCCCGAAGGTATGAGTGTTCAGAATCCGGTAGAGGCACTCATTGACTGGTGCGTGGGCTATGCCTTCCATGAATGCTCCAAATTGAAGGAAGACGCCTTTCAGCGACAGCATTATGCCGGACGGCTGGCCCAGCTTGGGCGGCATGCTGCGGTAGCTGAAGAACTCTATGCACCCCTGGCGGCCCTGGGCCAGCAGACTGCCGAAAGTCTTGACCGTGAACTGGAGCGCATTATGCATGTGCTCTCACACGGGCTTACCCTCATGATCCGCTATCTGACCCATGAAGGTGACAACTGCCATCTGGCTCGCTGGCTGGCCTGCGAGGAGGCGCTAGCCCGCAGTGTCTTCGGACCTCTCTTCCCGGTTGTGCTGGAGGCTCTTTATCCTGGTCGGCCACAGCGTCTTTATACTCTGGCTGCGGAAGGCCTCATGTCTTCAGGCCGCAGTGGTGGGGCACTGGCCCTTCTGCAGCAGGCTGAGGAACGCAGCCTGCTGGATGCCGAGGGGAAGCATCTTTTACAACAGCTTCGTCATCAGGCCCTGCAGAAGGACGCTCTGATTCTCTGTGTGGATTGTGTTCATTACGAGAGACCACAGGGGCCTCCCTGTCTGGAGTGCAGCGGGGCAGCCCTGTGACAGGCCGATGCTGCAGAGCCCTGCTTTTTCTGCTGGCTCTGACGCTGGCGCTAAACGGTTGCAGTTCTGGCGGGGGCAGCTGGAGCAGGGGCGGTGTGGCAGGCAGCAAACCCTATACTATACGCGGAAAAACCTACTATCCGCTCAAATCGGCCCATGGTTTTGTAGAGGTGGGCGTGGCCTCCTGGTACGGACCGGGCTTTCATGGTAAAAAGACAGCCAATGGGGAACGCTTCAATCAGTATGCCATGACCGCTGCTCACAAGATACTGCCTCTGGGAACGAAGGTACGCGTGACGCATCTGGGCAATGGGCGTTCCATTTTGGTACGCATCAATGACCGCGGCCCCTTTGTGGATAATCGTGTCATTGATCTTTCCCGTGGTGCGGCACAACGCCTTGACATGATCGGCAGTGGAACGGCAAGAGTGCGTGTGCAGAGCCTGAGCGGGGGTGTGCCTGAAATCAATGCCGCAGGCGATGTCAGCGGCCCCCTCTATGTACAGGTAGGGGCTTTTGCCGAGAAGGCCAGGGCTCGTGATCTGGCAACACTGCTGCAAAAGGCCGGGCACAAAGGCCGTCTGCAGTACGGCAGCAACAGCAGGTGGAATGTACAGGTAGGCCCGTGCAAGGACGCTGCATCTGCCCGCAACTTGCTGCGCCTGCTCAAGGTGCTTTATCCCCATGCTTTTGTTGTAGGGGGAAAGTAGAGGAACGTTTTGTCTCAGGCCAGAATGCGCAGTAGCCAGACTACACCTGGGGCAAAAACTGCTGTGAGGATGCCTGCCAGTATCATGGCTAGGCCTGCCATGGCTCCGGCTTCTTCATTTTCCTGCAGAGCAGCGGCAACGCCCTGGCCGTGTGAAACAGTGCCCAGGGTCAGACCGCGGGAAAAGGGGGCTGTATCGCGGATGCAGTCCAGTGACCAAGCCCCCAGCAGGGAGCCCAGGGTACCTGTGGCCACTACGAAGGCGGCAGCAAGTGAGGGTACGCCATCATAGATGGAGGCCAGCTGTACGGCAAAGGGTATGGAAACACCCTTGGACAGGATGGACATGGCTACCTCCCGTGGCAGACCACCCATCTGCACCATGAGCCCTGCCGAAAACATGGCCGTAAACGCGCCAGCGCCCACGCTGCATAAGATGGCCGCAGCGTCCCGCAGCAGAAGCTTGCGAAAACGGTAGAGCGGCAGAGCCAGACTGACCGTTGCAGCGCCCATGAGGGCTGTCATGATATCCTTGGCCGGTTCATAGGCCGTATAGGGCAGGTCACAAAGCAGCAGGGCAATGATAATGACTGCCGCACTGAGCCCCACCACGTTGATAAGCGGGTGCTTGTAGCGCAGGTAGAGACTGTTGATGGTCAGGTAGACAAGCAGGGTTCCTGCCACACAGAGCAGTGTCGTCACTGTCCACATGGTTTTTCCTCCTTCTGCCTTTCCCCTCCTTGCCCTGGCCTATGACGCAGGGCTCTGGCCAGCTTGCTGACCACAAGCAACGGCAGGGCTGCACTGACCACAATGGCTGCCAGCAGGGCCCAGCCGTAATCATAGAAAACGCCACCCCAGTTCATGAGACCCACGGCCACAGGCACGAAAAAGAAGACCAGATGCCGCAGCAGAAAACCTGCTGCGGCGCTGATGTGGCTCTCCTTGACAATACCAGTACAGAGCAACGTGAACAACACAATGATGCCAAGCACATTGCCCGGAATTGGCAGACCGCAAATCTTCACCACCTGATCGGCCGTCCAGGCAAAGGCTGCCAGCGCCCCCAGCTGACAGAAGAATATCAGAGTCTGTTGCATGCTTCTCCTTGAGATGAAGGGCTTAGAGATTTGCCGCGTACCAGTCTCCGGCCAGGCGCAGGCCCTGGCGTACGTCAAATGCCGGATCATAGCCCAGCAGCGTTTGTGCCCGGCTGATATCGGCCAGGGAGTGGCGCACATCACCGGCACGGAAGTCACGGTGTACAGGACTGGCCCTAGCAGCTTCTGTTCTGTGACGCGTCACTTCATCGCGTATAAGGATAAAAAGTTCATTGAGCGTGGTACGCTGTCCAAAGGCAACATTGTAAATCTTGTCACGACTCTGTTCGGGCGCAAAACTGGCCAGCAGATTAGCCTGCACCACATTGTCAATATAGCAGAAATCGCGGCTGGTCTCACCGTCACCGTTAACATGGACGGTCTCCCCCCTGAGCAGACTGGCAAACCATTGCGGAATGACCGCTGCATAGGCTCCAAAAGGGTCCTGCCGCTGGCCGAAAACATTGAAGTAGCGCAGGCCCACGGTGGTAAAGCCATAGCAGCGGGCGAAGACATCGGCATAGAGTTCGTCCACATACTTGGTGACAGCATAGGGAGAAAGAGGACGGCCTATCTTGTCTTCCACCTTAGGCAGCTCAGGAGAATCTCCATATGTGGAGGATGATGCCGCATACACAAAGCTCTGTACCCCGGCATCACGGGCAGCTACGAGCATATTTAAAAAGCCTGTGATATTGCAGCTGTTGGAGAGAATGGGATCATCAATGGAGCGGGGCACTGACCCCAGGGCTGCCTCATGCAGAACATGCTCCACGTTTTTGCAGGCCATATGGCAGGTACTCAGATCCCGTATATCCCCTTCGATAAATGTAAAGCGGCTCCAAGCTGCAGGGCCTACGGCATCCTGTACCATATCCAGATTTTTCTGATAGCCGGTAAGAAAATTGTCCAGGCCGATGACGGTCTGCCCCAGTTTGAGCAAATGCTCCAGCAGGTTGGAGCCTATAAAACCCGCCACACCGGTGATGAGCCAGCGGGAAGGGGTAGCGGTCATTTTGTCGCAAAGAACGGCGTAGGCGTTCATGGCAGATTCCCTTGATTTATGGTGATCGCAGTTGTCGCTGTAAGCGTCTTTCCCTGTGCCTTGTATCCTGCGTACCGAATACTGTAAAGACAAGGCTCTTTTCAGAGCAGAGGCTTGGTGCTATAGGCAGACAGGTATCGGTATGGTGGGCGGGCTTTACGCGCTGTCATGCAGGTGCAGGGAGAAAGATATGAAGATAGTTGTGCTTGGCAATCAGGCCAGGGCTGTCGCTATTTTTTGGAATGTACTCATGCGCAGGATGTACGCTGCCGGCCACGAGGTACTCTGCTGTGTGCCGCCGGGTGACCGCGATGCTGACGCCGCCTTGCAGGGTCTCGGGGTCCGTATCGTACGGTATCCCCTGGATCGCAAAGGTCTCAATCCTCTGCGGGATATGGCGACCTTTCGGTCGCTGCTGCGCATCTTTAAAGATGAAAAGCCGGATCTGCTCTTTACCTCCACCATCAAACCTGTCATTTATGGCTGTCTGGCGGCCCGTCTGGCAGGTGTACCGCATATTTACGCCACCATCACCGGACTGGGCTATGCCTTTGAGGCCGACAGCCTGTTCAAGAAATGCGTCAATCGTTTCTGCGCCCTTCTCTATCGTCTGGCCCTCGCTGGAGCAAAAGGCGTATTCTTCCAGAACAGAGATGATGTGGAGGTTTTTCGTCAGGCGGGTATTCTTGCCCAGGACGCCCGCATCTTCATGGCGCGCGGTACCGGCGTAGACACCGGTCATTTTATCCCTGTCCCCCTGCCGCCTCTGCCGCCCGAGGGGCCTGTAGTTTTCCTGCTGGTGGCCCGTCTGCTGGAAGCCAAGGGACTGGCCGAGTATGCCGCTGCTGCAAAACTGCTCAAAACTCGTCATATGGCAGCCCGTTTTCAACTCTTGGGCCCACCGGAGCAGGGCCTTGGCAGCGTCAGTCTGGAACAGATACGTCAGTGGGAAAAGGAATGCGGCTTGGAATATCTGGGGGAGACCCGTGATGTGCGCCCCTTTGTAGCCGCTGCCCATGTGCTGGTGCTGCCATCCTGGCGCGAGGGCACGCCTACTGCTGTCATGGAGGCCATGAGCATGGGTCGACCTGCCCTTGTGACTGATGCGCCCGGCTGTCGCGAGGTAGTGGAGGAGGAGGTTAATGGCCACCTGGTCCCCTTGAAGGATGTCGGAGCCCTGGCCAATGCCATGGAAGCCTTCATCCTTGAGCCGCAGTCCATTGCTCGCATGGGTGCAGCTGGACGGGCTATGGCTGTCAGCCGGTTTGATGCGCAGGTAGTGGCTGCGGGCATTCTGCGTGATATGGGCATTGGCCCGCGAAAGCCTGAACAGACAGAGGAGCCGTCATGATAAGCGCTTACCGCAGAGCCCTGTTACAGGGGCTGGACATATTCTGCCTGCTGCTGGCCCTGGGCGTGACAGGGCTGACCAGCATCGCTCCTGACTTGCATGTTTTTCAGGACTACACCGGGGCTTCGCTCTTCACGGTCTTTTTTTATATGCTCTTTTTCTACATCCTCGACGTCTACAGCGTGGGGCATGAGGACTTTCGCGAGACTGTAGGTCGAGTGCTGGTAGCCTGTGTGCTGGGCATCATTTCATCCGCTACAGCCTCATATTCCTTTGATCACTGGCGTTTTGACCGTCTAGCCCTGCTCACGCTTTTCGGCTGCTCCCTGTTTTTCTGTCTGGGCTGGCGCTGGCTTTACTGGCGTAATGCCGACAAACTGACGCATCCACTGCGTATTCTGCTGGTGGGTGTGGATCGTGCAGGCAAGGTACGCCAGTTACTGGCCGAGGGGCTGCCGCAGGCCCGCATCATCGGTTATGTGGGCGAACCTGACCCTGACGCTGCAGATTTGCGCCTTGGGCCATCGTTTCGTGCTCTTGAAGCAGCGTGTGAGCATGAGGCCACTATGATTCTGCTTCTGCCTGATGCGCCCATTGATGATGATATTGCCCGAGATCTTCTGCAGGCCAAGCTGGGCGGACGCATGGTGGTGGACATCCGCAGTTTTTATGAGCATGTGGTACAACGACTGCCCCTTTCGCAGATCAATGAGGAGTGGCTGCTGCTGAGTGAAGGCTTTTCTTTGAACACGCGAGGTTCGCTGCGGCGGCTTAAGCGCGCCCTGGACGTGCTCATCTCTCTGCTGCTTCTCATCCCCGCCGCACCGGTCATGGTCTTGACGGCACTCGCCATCAGGCTGGAGTCTCCGGGTCCGGTCATCTACCGACAGGATCGTGTGGGTCTGCACGAAAAAGAATTCACTGTCTATAAGTTCCGCTCCATGCGGACCGATGCTGAAAAGCATGGCGCAGTCTGGGCCAGTGCCAATGACAGCCGAGTAACGCGTGTTGGCAGGCTCATCCGCAAGGTACGTATAGATGAGCTGCCACAGATATGGAATATCCTTAAAGGAGACATGAGCTTCATCGGCCCTCGGCCTGAACGCATGGCCTTTGTCAGCCGCCTGAAGGAGCAGATCCCCTACTACAGTCTGCGCCATACCGTGAAGCCTGGTCTCACAGGCTGGGCTCAGGTCTGCTACCCTTACGGAGCGTCAGAGGAGGATGCCCGCCACAAGCTGGAATACGATTTGTACTACATCAAGAACATGTCCATCCTACTGGATATGCACATTATTTTCAAAACAGTGGGAGTGGTGCTTTTTCCCAGAGGGGCACGGTAAAAAACGTCACCGAAGCTCATGACGGTATCATTTGATACTATGAAAAAAAGCGACCCGGAAAACTGGGTCGCCGTTGGTTATGCACAGTCTGGCTGTGTCTGTCAGCTTACTCTTCAGCCAAGGCCTCGGCAAAACGGGCGCGCAGTGCCGTCAGCTTCTCCCGCGCGTCTGCCAGCTGGGCAGCACGGGCACGCTCACGCTCCACCACTTCGGCCGGGGCGCGGCTCACAAAGCTTTCGTTGGACAGTTTGATATTGACCCCCGTCAGGTCCTTTTCAAGCTTCTGCATTTCCTTGTCCAGACGGGCCAGTTCCCCTGCCAGATCCACGGCGCCGCGCAGGGGCACGATGATCTGGCAGCCCTGTACCACAGCCGAGGCCGAAGCCTTGGGGGCTTCCAGATTCATGCCCATGTCCAGGCTTTCCAGACGGGCCAAGGTCAGCATGAGGCCGCGATTCTCTTCCAGCAGGGCCTGCTGCGCGGCATCAGCCGGATGCAGCAACAAGCTGACCTTGTGGCTGGGGCTGATACCCAGTTCGGCCTTGATGGTACGCACGGCCACAATGACGCCCTGGATGAGTTCCATGCGGGCGGCTTCGTCCGGGCGCAGACAGTGAGGCCGCGCAGCTGGATAGGGTTCCAGAGCAAGGTCACCAGCTTTCTGCCCCTGGGCCACAGGAAGGGCCTGCCAGATTTCAGCTGTCACAAAGGGCATGATGGGGTGCAACAGGATTACCAGTTCACGCAGGACCAGCCAGAGCACATACTGGGCAGTCTCCCTTCGGGCCACATCCTCTGACTGCATGTCAGGCTTGATCAGCTCCAGATACCAGTCGCAGAATTCGTTCCAGAGGAATTTGTAGCCCAGCTGAGCAGCATCATTGAAACGGTAGTCATCCAGTGCACTGTCCATTTCAGCTTTGACGCATTCCAGCCTGTGCAGAATCCACTGATGGTGCAGGCCCTGTATGGTGTGCAGATCCACTGCCTGAGGCGCTGTTTCAGGCAGATTCATGAGGGTGAAGCGGGCTGCGTTCCAGAGCTTGTTGACAAAATGACGGTAGCCTTCGATGCGTTCTTCAGAAAGACGTATGTCCCGCCCCATGGCGGCAAAGGCAGTCAGAGTAAAACGCAGGGCGTCACAGCCGTACTTGTTGATCATCTCCAGCGGGTCAATGACATTACCGGTAGATTTGGACATCTTGCGGCCGCTGGCATCGCGTACCAGTGCATGCATATAGACATGGCGGAAGGGCATCTCCTTCATGAAGTGCTGGCCCATCATGATCATGCGGGCCACCCAGAAGAAGAGAATGTCAAAGCCGGTCACCAGTACACTGGTGGGATACCAGCGGGACAGTTCTTTGGTGTCATCGGGCCAGCCCATGGTGGAGAAAGGCCAGAGGGACGAAGAGAACCAGGTGTCCAGCACGTCCTCATCCTGCACAAGGCGGCTGGAGCCACAGTCAGGGCAGACATCCGGGGCCTCTTCAGCTACAATCAGACGGCCGCAGTCCTGACAGGTCCAGGCCGGGATGCGATGGCCCCACCAGATCTGACGGCTGATGCACCAGTCACGGATATTGTCCAGCCAGTGATAATAGGTCTTGAGCCAGGATTCAGGAAAAATCTGTGTTGCTGCAGGCACAGCGGCACGGGCGGCAGGGGCCATCTTTGTGGTGGCCACGAACCACTGTGTGGACACATGCGGCTCTACCACCGTATGACAGCGGTAGCAGTGCCCCACAGCATGCTCCAGGTCTTCCACACCTTCCAGCAGGCCTGCGACTTCCATGTCTGCCACAATTTTTTCGCGGCATTCCTGCTTGGTCAGCCCGGCATAGGGGCCGGCCTCTGTCTTCATGATGCCGTCCTCGTCGATAACCTGCAAAAACTCCAGTTTGTGCCTGCTGCCCAGCAGCCAGTCGTTATGGTCATGGCAGGGCGTGACCTTGAGGGCCCCGGTGCCGAATTCCCGTTCCACATAGGCGTCAGCAATGACAGGTACTTCGCGTCCGATAACGGGCACACGTACCTTCTTGCCGATAAAGGCCGCATAGCGCGCATCTTCGGGGTGCACACAGACAGCCGTATCTCCGGGTATGGTCTCCGGTCGGGTAGTGGCCACCACAATGGTCCCGCTGCCGTCAGTCAGCTCGTAGCGGGCCTTCCAGAGTCTGCCCTTGGAAGGCTCATGTTCCACCTCATCATCAGCCAGTGCCGTATGACAGCGGGAACACCAGTTGATGATATAGTCACCCTTATAGATGAGCCCTTCGTTATAGAGCTGTACAAAAACCTTGCGCACAGCTGCAGAAAGGCCTTCGTCCATGGTAAAGCGCAGGCGGTCCCAGTCCACCGAGGCGCCCAGAGCAGCAATCTGTTTCAGAATGCGGTGGCCGTACTCCTCCCGCCACTGCCAGACGCGTTGCACAAAGGCCTCGCGTCCCAGATCTGTCCGCTTCTTGCCTTCTTTGGCCAGAACGCGCTCCACCACATTCTGTGTGGCAATGCCGGCATGGTCTGTGCCAGGTACCCAGAGCACGTTTTTGCCTTTCTGACGGGCATGGCGGCACAGTACATCAATGAGGGTCAGGTTGAGGGCATGGCCCATATGCAGAGCCCCGGTGACATTGGGCGGGGGGATAACGATGGAATAGCTTTCACCCGGTGCGTCAGGCGAGGGGCTAAAGGTCTTGTTCTCTTCCCAATGGGTGCGCCAACGCACTTCCACGTCATGGGGCTCATAGCCCTTGGGCAGGATGTCGGCCATCTTGCAATCTCCGTCAAAGCTGGCGATACTGCTGTGTATGCAGCTCGCTCAACCTGTATTTGTGTTATGGGATGCCTCCCATATCTGGGGGCTCATGGCCTGGCGCGCACTGCGCGGCATGGGCCTGCCCTGCCGTCTGGTCAAGGGAAAAGAAATAGCTGATGGCGCGCTTTTAGGCAAGCCGGGGCCGCACAGCCCTGCTCAACGGCCTTCCCTCCTCCTTGTGCCCGGCGGCAGCGCCAGACATAAGGCCCTGGCCCTGGGGGCAGCCGGTCGCGAAGCTGTGCGGCAGTGGCTTGCTGCTGGCGGGGCTTATCTGGGTTTTTGCGGTGGGGCCGGGCTGGCGCTTTCGCATGCCAGAGATGACGAGGGGCTCAATATCTGTCCCTGGTCGCGCGCTTCCTATCCGCAGCGTCTTCTGCATCTTATTTCCGGCCATGTGCGGGCCACGCTCACGGCCGGGGAAGAGCTTTCCCTGCCCCTGCCCGTGGGCAGTGCGCTCTCTCTGCCGGTCTGGTGGCCGGGCCGTTTTGCACCGGGCCGGGATGAGAACGTGCGCATGCTGGCAGCCTATGCCCGCCCGGATACGGATTTCTGGCTGGCAGATCTGCCCCTGCAGGGTATCCCACGGCATGTCTTTGATGCCTGGCAGGCACTCTACGGTGTGGATCTGTCAGCAGATTTCATCACCGGGCAGCCTGTGGTCATCAGCGGGCACTATGGCAAAGGCCGCTATGTACTGAGCTATTCCCATCTGGAAACACCGCAGAGCCCTGACGGCAATGCCTGGCTGACCCTTCTGCTGCAGCGTTTGGCCGGCCTTGCGCCATACAGCCACTTGGTCCCCGAATGGCATGTGGATGCTCTGCCCCCAGTGCAGCACGAGGCAGCCCTGGCCCTGCTGGAGGCCCTGCAGGGCGTGCGTGGCCTGCTGCACATGGCTGTGGAGCACCATCTCTTTTTCAGGCGCACACCCTGGCTCTGGGGCTGGCGTTCCGGCCTGCCCGGCGCAGCCTGCAACAATCTGCATACAGCTCTGACCACAGCAGCAGCCCTTTCCCCATCATCATATGCCCTGCGCTGGTGGCAGGATATCTGCCCGCGTTTTCAGGAGCTGAGCAGAGTTTTTATTGCCGGGGCCGAGGGTTATCTGCTTGCCTGCCGCCTGTCAGACACGCTTTCGCCCAGCCTGCCTGACGCCGTGTGCAAACGCGGTCTGGATAATCAGCGTGAAGCATTGTTCGGTCATCCCATGCAGGGCGGAGGCCTGGTAGGTGAACTGCTCTCACTGGTTGAGGAATTTATCTATCTTTCGCAGGACGGGCACTGATCATCTACACCATACCAAGATAAAGAAAAATCCATATAAAAGCTGTGACAGTGAACATGCTCAGACCATTGGAGAGTACGACGCTCAGAGCGACTTCTGCTGGTCCGGCATCATAGACCTCAGCCATAAGGGCATTGACCAGAGCTGCGCCTGTGGCACTTAAAAGTACACTGACCGTAAGCCACAGGCCCTCAACGCCAAAAAGGTACAACAGCAACCAGCACAGAAGTGGGTGTATAAAAAGTTTACAGGTCAGGAGCCAGCTCTGCCGTGCCACAATGCTTCCAGAGCCCAGCTGCCTTGCCATGGCTACTCTGGTGCGCAGATCAAGTCCCAGTGATAACAGCATACAGGGGGCTGCCGTATAGCCAAGCAGGCTGACAGTACGGTCAAGAGGTATCCAGAGCCCCCAGCCCGTACCAGCCAGGATGCAGCCTGTCAGGGCGGCCAGCAGTAGGGGATTACCCAGTAGAACTCTGCGCAGGAAGCTCCGCAGGCTGTTGTTTGCAGAGCCGTGCAGCCAGTCCAGCCGAGCTTGAATAAGCGCAATAGCCAGGTTTGGAGAAAGAATGGCAAGCCCGGCCACCAGCAGAGCCTCGGCATTAGCCGGAAAGAGGTTGCAGATGATGGGCAGACCTACAAAGGCCATATTGCTGACGCAGCAGTTCATTCCCGCCACAATGGCTTCACGTCTGCCTTTTCGCCAGGCCAGCCGGTCTGCACTCCAGACTAGGGCAAACATCAGCCCCTGCGAAAGGAGCAGACCCAGCCAAAAGCTGCCTCGTGCCAGATCTTCTGGCCGGGCTTGGGCAAAAAGATGCAGTACCAGCAGCGGCAGGGCTATCTTGAGCACATAGAGCCCCAGTACCCGACCCGCATTATCTGGCAAGACCTCCTGCCGTCGCAGCCAGATGCCCAGGCCAATAACAAGAAAGACTGGCACTACAGCTGACAGGGCTACGAACAGGGCATCAAGCATAGCCTCCTCCATTCCCAACCAGCTCCGATACTGGATGATTCTTCATCGTTCATGGGCGGAGCATACTTTCTGATTTTATGTTTGCCAAGTTATGAGCCTGCCTCCTCCTTAATATGCATCCTTCCAGCGTTCAGGAAATCGAAATGTTTACGGAGAATACGCTTCCGCTGCCTGGGGAGCTTTTTACGCTTATTTCCGCACCGATACGCTGTGCAGCGTGCTTCACGATGGATAAGCCAAGGCCTGTTCCTCCCGTAGATCGGGAGTGGCTCTTATCTACACGATAGAATCGCTCAAAGATACGCTCCTGTTCCTCCTGCGGAATACCGATGCCGCTGTCAGCTACTGAAATTACTAATCGCCCGTCATGTTCCAGCAGTGTCATACTGACAGTACCGCTTTCCACATTATATCTGATAGCATTATCACAGAGGTTACTCACGATTTCTTTCAGCAGAGGGCGGACACTGTGCAAGCTGGCCGATTCGCCATCAACGTGCAGTGCAATACCGCGTGAAGCCGCAGCATCGTGGAAATCCAGTGCAACTTCGGAAAGAACATCCTTGGCATCAAAAGTCGTGGCAGGAAGCTCCATGCCTTCCTCAAGACGGGACAAGTGGATGATGTCATCGATGAGTGCCACAAGTCTCAAACCTTCACGGCGTATATTTCCTGCAAAACGTACTGAGTCTTCCTGAGTGACAAGGCCATGTTCGAGCAGCTCCGCACTACCGATGATGGTCTGGAGTGGCGTTTTCAGCTCATGGGAAACATGAGCTGAAAATTCACGGCGACGACGCTCATTCTCGGCCTGTTCCGTTACATCAAAGGCCAGTAGAACAAAACCTTCCGTGCGCTTCTCCCGGCTGATGCAGGTAATATCGAGCTGGAACTCTCGCCCGTTACGCATCATTCTGATCTGGCTGTGACCATGCTCCTGCGCTTCAAGCATCGCATCCTGAAGCTTGCGGCTTCGGTCAATAAGCAGGATGTCACGCCCCAAAAAGTCTCCTTCTACACAGAAAAAAGCCTGTGCCGCAGGGTTGATGCTCAACACTGAGCGTGAGGCATCAAGAAGGACAAGCCCTTCTTTCATGGCCTCCGTAATGAGGGAAAACTCTTCGGTACGGCGGGTCAACTCTGCAAGTTGTTGCTCAATTTGTCTGTGCTGGTGACTGATTCGCTTCAGAAGGGGGGAAAGTTCTTCATAGGTATCATTTTCCATAGGCCTGTCGAGATCCAGTCTGTTGAATGGCTCCACGATGCGCCGCGCCATACTTCGTGCGAGGAAGCCGGAAAAAAACATGCCGAAGAGGGCTACCAGAAAAATAGGTTGTACCAAGCCCAGAGCGAGAGAAAGTGCTGTCTCCGATGTCACGGACATACGAAGGACACTTCCATCTTTCAACTGACGGGCAAGATACAGGGTTTCTTCAAGAAGGGTAGCGGACTGGCGGTAACTCATGCCCGCCCCCGAAGACAGGGCCTGCTTCACCTCTTCGCGGTTCGCATGATTTTCCATGGTGGAAGCATCAGCTTCTGAGTCAAAGACTACCGTACCATCGGC
>JAFQNG010000009.1 GCA_017396005.1 Desulfovibrio sp. | reverse complement strand
TAGTGAAATCACTACAATACACAAAAATACAACAGATATTTTAAATCTATTTCATAATATGGATAATAAAATTCAACAATTATCAAACATTATATATTCCACAAAAAATTTAGCAACTGAAACAGTTTGGGGAAATAATTTTTCAAATATTATTTCTGACAGCTCGTGGCTCAAACATAAAAATTTTGCTCCCGGTCGATGGGCTATGGGTTATCCAGCATTATACACTTTATACAGAATATTAAATGAAGCAAAACCTAGTAGAATTCTTGAATTAGGACTTGGACAAAGTACCCGAATGATAGGACAGTATGCATATCATTTCAAGAATATTACTCATATTATAGTTGAACATGATACAAAATGGATAGATTTTTTCAAAAAAGATTTTATACTTTCCAATAACTCAAATATAGTAAATCTAGATTTGACAATGACTAACTATAAAGATGAAAACACAGTACGAACATTTTATAGATTTAAAGAAAATTTTAATAACAAAAAATTTGATTTTATTTGCATTGACGCTCCATATGGTTATGATATGAAAAAATATTCACGAATTGATATATTACAAATTTTACCAGATTGTCTAGATGAAAATTTTATCATCATGATAGACGACACAAATCGAACAGGAGAAAACAACACTATAAAAGAAATATGCTCTATCCTAGAAACACATTCTATAGAATATCATATTGGAAACTATGAAGGATGTAAAAAATCATCAGTTATTTGTTCATCAACTATGAAATTTTTTTCATCTTTATAATAAACATATTTAATGAATAAATTTCTTCTAATTTCGTTTGGATACATAGTAAAGAGAATGTCATGAACAAAAAAACACAAATTGGCCTGTTGGAGTCAGCTCTTGAAATCCTCCGCCAGGCAGTTTCCGGCAAGCCCTTTACCAATCAAGCGCAGCTGGCCCGTGCCTCGGGCGAGAGCGAAGCCAATATATCATGATGGTTAAGCGGGGCCTCTACGCCTACTCTCCGCAGGCTGGAGCCAGTGCTTATGACCCTGGGTGTGCGTTTTGCCATGCCGTGGGAGATCACTCCTGCACTGCCTGTGCACAAGCAACAACATAGGCTGGATATCCGGCCAGACAACTGGCGCATTCTGGATAAGGCCGACCCTCTGCCTGATATGCTGGCGCTGGAGATACGGACCGATGACCTTTCCATGTATCCCACACTGACGCCCGGGGATGTGGTCTTGGTAGATACCCGCCCTGCTCCACTGCGTGACGGGCAGATCTACCTTGTGCGCGAGCCGGATAAGGCCAGGGGGGCCTGCATGTTCCGACGATTGTCAACGCCCAGAGGGCATCGATACGGCCTTATGATCCTGAGCCCAGATAACTTGGCTGGTGGCTATGCGCCGCTTATCAAGCATATGCAAAGCAATGAACTGCCGGTGCATTTTATTATTGGGCGGGTGATCAAACGTGTTACGAATATGGTACAGCAGGCATAAGCTACTTGAGTAAGGCGGCATTGATATATGTGCAATGCCTCCTCTGTAGGTGCAGTGCAGATGGAGCGCATGGCGTCAAACTGCCCTAACCTGTCTTGGGCATATCGTGGCGCAGTTCACAGAATGATGCGATATTGATGTGAGGTCAGCTTTCTCTACTGGCGCATTACTTTTTAAGCTCTTCCATCATAAATCTTTCATGAGACGCGGTAAGGCTTTCTGCCTCTTCAAAGGCCCGCAGAGCATACGGAAAGGGCTGCAGAGCACGACGCAGCACGCCCTGAGCCAGAGAGATGGCAAGACCGTAATTGGTCATGGGGATGCAGCTCTCTGCTGCCGCGCCCTGACGCACCAGCATCTGACGGCGGGTCATAACGCACCCGCCGCAGTGCACTATAGCCTTACAGTCTGCATCATAGGCCGAAAAATCGCGGCCACCATGCCAGCTGAAACGCAGAGGGCCGCCTGCCAGCTTCTCCAGCAGACGTGGCAGTTTAACACGGCCGATATCGTCTTTCTGCGGATGGTGAGAACAGGCCTCCTGGATCAGCACAGCGTCCCCCGGTGCAAGGCGGGTCAGGGCCGCTGCCCCGCGCACCAGCGCAGACAGATCCCCCTTCAGACGAGCCATGAGGATGGAAAACGTCGTCATGGGCAGACTCTGAGGGATGGCGTGCGCCACTGCCTGCACTACCTGAGAATCACAGACCAGCAGATCTGGAGCCTTGCCCAGCGAAGCCAAGGCAGCAGACAGCCGGGCCTCGGTGACGACCATGCACAGCCTGCCGTTATCCAGACAGTCACGGATGGCCTGAACCTGGGGCATGATAAGCCTCCCCCTGGGCGCGCCGGTGTCAATGGGCGTCACCAGCAGGGCCAGCCCCTGAGATGGCAGCAGGTCAGCCAGCAGAGGCGCGGCCTGAGCACTGTCAGCAGCACGGCCAGCCAGATCGGCAAGAGCCTTGCGTATGGCATCCAGACCCTGCCCACTGAGAGCAGAAGCTCTGATGCAGGGGCTGTCCTGCAAAGTGGCAGCCATACCCTCAGGCAGATCCGCATCAGTATCCGCCTTGTTGCAGACCACCATGAAGGGGATATGCCGCGCCCGCAGAAGGCGCACAGCATCTTCTTCTGCCGTACCCCAGGGGCCGTCTGTGATCAGCAGGGCCACGTCTACACGGGCCAGGGCCTGCAGGCTGCGCTCCACGCGCAGGCGCCCCAGCTCTCCTGCATCGTCAAGACCGGCTGTATCCACAAAGACCACCGGCCCCAGGGGAGGCATTTCCATAACCTTTTCCACCGGGTCAGTGGTCGTGCCGGGCGTAGGTGAAACCAGAGCTGCATTCTGCCCACTCAGGGCATTCAGCAAAGACGACTTGCCCACATTGCGACGGCCAAACAGGCCGATGTGCAGGCGCAAAGCCCTGGGTGCTTCCTGCATGCTCTCTCCTTCCTCCGATCAGACTGCCACCTGCAGCGCATGCGTACGCCCGGCTGCCTCAATGGCAGTGCGGGCAAGCTCCAGACTGACCCGATTCTTGTTATCGTAGATACGGTATTCCTGCCTGTACTGCGACGGTGTAAACGAGGGCATGAGCACATTGCCCCCAGCACGCAGCCCCCGAACCTGCCCCTGAGCCGGGTCCAGCGTAGCCAGCGCCGTAGTGGCCGGAATATTGGCCCAGGGCAGAGCCAGACGCAAGACGGCCATGACCCGCAGGGTCATCTCTGCCGTACCGCCTGCCTCATCCCCCAGAGGGGTATCTGCCTGCGGGATAAAGGGGCCTGCGCCGCACATCTCCACATGCAGCTCACGCGCCAGCAGAATATCGTCGACCAGACTTTCAGGATTTTGCCCGGGCACTCCAATCATGAAGCCTGAACCTGTCTCATAGCCCAGCTGATGCAGCAGACGAAGCTGCGCCACCCTCTCAGACAGCGTATGGCCGGGGTGCAGCGCAGCGTAGAGGGCCGGGTCGGCGGTCTCGTGTTTGAGCAGATAACGCTCTGCCCCGGCCTCTTTCCAGAGGGCACAGGCAGCAGCAGGCTGCTCGCCCACACTCAGCGTCACAGGTACGTGCAGCTCCTGACGTATGGCCACAATAACCTCGGCCAGCCATTGCGGCTGCACGGCGTACTCGCCTGACTGCAGAACTATGGTATCTGCACCACATGCCACTGCCTCACGCGCGGCGGACAAAATCTCGTCCCTGCTCATCGCGTAACGCCCCAGCCGTACATTAGGCGCACGCAGCCCACAGTAACGGCAGTTGCGATGACAGATATTGGAGAACTCAATAAGCCCCCGCACAAAGACATGACTGCCCTTTTCCCGCACTGTTACAGCGGCAGCGCGGGCCTGCAGATCCTCCCAGGGTACTGAGAAAAGCAGGTCGGCTATCTCCTCCCGGCGCATCTCAGCAAAATACGTCGCGCTGACTGGCGCGGACTTTCTGCAGCAGCCGCTCTGCCAGGCGACGGGGGCGCTCTTCCATGCGGGCCAGACTGGCAGCAATGGCGGCCTCACCGGCCTTGCGGTCTTCCTCACTGGCATAATCCATCAG
>JAFQNG010000095.1 GCA_017396005.1 Desulfovibrio sp. | reverse complement strand
TGCCCAGGGCTTCAAAGAGCGCCACCGTATGGTAGCCCATCTTGGGCGCAATACGCCCTTCCGGCAGGCCCCAGAGCTTTTCCATTTCGGCCCGGTGCTGCGGGTTGGCCACCATGCGCCCGGCTGGGAGAAGGTGAGCCAGGGCACCACCGTCACGCACGCCTCCGCAGGCATTGGGTTGACCGGTGAGGGAGAATGATGTGGCGCCGGGCCGGCATATCTGCCCGGTAAGAAGATGCAGGTTGTGGATGAGGTTGTTGGCCGCCACCCCCTGTACCCGCTGATTGATGCCCATGCACCACAGGCTCATGGTTGCGGCAGACTCAGCAAAGGCCCGCGCTGCTGCATAGATCTGCTCTACCGGCACCTTGCAGATCTCAGCGGCTTTTTCGGGACGATATTCTTCAAGGAAAGCTTTATAGGTTTCAAAATCCGCAGGCTTGCCATCAGGCCCCATGAAATTGACCTGGCGCTGCCAGAAACGGGGATTATCCAGCTCTTCGTTAATGATAACCCAGGCCATGCTGTGCATAAGGGCCAGGTCTGTACCAGGACGGAAGGCGATATGCAGATCGGCTATGCGTGAGGTATTGGTACGGCGCGGGTCAGCCACAATGATCTTGACCCCCGGCTCCACCTGTTTACGACGAGCAATGCGTCGGAAGAGCACAGGGTGAGCCTCGGAAGTGTTGGACCCTATGATGAAGAAGCAGGTCGCTCTGTCGATATCCTCATAAGTACCCATGGGCTCGTCTTTACCAAAGGAGGTCAGATAGCCCCCCACGGCCGAGGCCATACACAGCCGGGGATTGCCGTCCACATTATTGGTACCGAAGCCGCCCTTGAAGATTTTGTTGGCGACGTAGGTTTCTTCAGTCAGACACTGGCCGGAACCATACCAGGCCACAGAGTCAGGCCCATGGGCATCGATGCTGGCGCGGAACTTCTTTGCCATCAGATCCAAAGCCTCATCCCAGCTGACAGGCTCAAGCTGCCCGCCTTTCTGCCGGCGTACCATAGGCTGCGTCACACGTTCTTTGGAATTGAGTACAGGTATGAGCATGGAACCCTTGAGACAGAGCAGGCCGGCGTTATGGTTGTTGGGATCGCCCTTGATGGCCACAGCCTTGCCGTTTCTGACGCCGATCATGACGCCGCAACCTGTACCGCAATACCGGCAGACCCCCTTGACCCATTTGTCAGGAGTATTGTTGTCTGCCGCATGGGCCAGTTTGGCAAGGCCCGTACCTGAAGCCGCAGCCATGGCAGCAGACATGGCGAAACAACGCAAGAATTCACGGCGAGAAGCATTCATATGGTCAACCTCGTTGTTACTGTCATATCACAATGGCGTTTTTTTGAGCTGTATATATCAAAGTTCCGTCTTGGTGCTGGGCAGACGGTACTGATAGGCCTCGCCATGCATGGGGCTCTGATGATGCGGATGGCATGTGACACAGTCATTTCTCTTGCCGAACTTGGCTTCCATGCGTTCTATGGAAAGCGAATGGCAACGCGCGCAAACTTCAACACCTGGTGTACGGGTAAAAGGCTGCGAACCCTTGCCGTCAGGCATACCGTGACAGGTCTGGCAACGCACAAGGGTGACCCCATGCTTGCTTTCATACCATTCCTGCGCATCTCTCGGTGTTGCCTTGACATGACAGGTATAGCAGTCGCCTTCCATATTGGGGGCTTCCAGATGTTTGGCAGCTTCACAGCGAACAGCAGGGAAGGCCCAGGCCATATACATAAAATAGCCGCCTACCAGCACAACGGCCGCCAGCAGGGAAAGGAGCAGTGCTTTAGAGGAATTCATGACCGGCTCTCCTTGAGTTTCTGTGCAAACTTCTCATTACGCGGGATACGTTCGTCAAAGACTGGCAAATGGGCAAGATTGCGATGGCAACCCACGCAGTTGCTTCGAGCCTGCCCGTTCTTGCCGAGATAATTGTCATGGGCCAGCTGCCCTTCTTTTGAGACAGGCCCGTCATTCTTGGCATTTCTGCTCAGGTCAGGATGACAGGCAAGGCAGTTGGCATCGTCAGTAAAGCGCCGGGCAATGGGCTGCATGGCGGCTCTGTCCAGATCATGACCACCATCCATACTGTGCACCCACAGGTCTTTGACGCCGAGCCAGATTTTGGCCCCGGCCATGCGCAGTACATTCCCTGAAGGAATATGGCATTGGGAGCAGCCAATTTCCTTGCCATCGGCATCTTTGGCGTGGGATGAGAGCCTGAGCTCATCCTGATAGACGCGCATTTCATGACAGGACAGGCAAAACTCTGTACGGGATGTATACGACATCCCAGCGCCTGCCAGCACAACGCACGCCACCAGAATGATGCCGCTCGTGACCCAGAAGCGTTTTCGTGGATACGGCATGAATTTCTCTCCGTGGCTGATGGTGTGGCAGCCCTCCCCTGAGGACATAGCCCTGCGAAAATAAAGGATATGTTTGAGAAAGCAATTTGTATGCCATTTTTTTCACGAAGAGCAATGACGAAAAGAGGTGTTTTGGGGGATGCGGCACACAAAGCAGGATGCAACTGTCAGAAAAAAATGACGAGATTCTTGAAAAAGTGACACAGTAAGAAAAAACACGCAAACCGAAACCAGCTATGCGCCTGCCACAGAAAGCAGTGCCCAGGCAGCCCCAAGAGACAGTCCAACGGCCAATCTGTCAGACACCGTAGATAAGGCAAGCTGTCTCTGTCCAGCAGAAAAGCCTGTAGGGCAACAGCAGCGTTCAGGAGCTATGCTTTCTTGATGATATGTTTCACCGTCCCCAGAATGCTGCAGCCATGCTGCTTTTCCATGCTCATGGGGCGATAGCCTTCCTGTATATTGTCAGGGGAAAGCAGGATGGCATTATTGTCTGTACTGTCTTCCCAGACAGCGCGTCTGAAGGTATGCAGCCTGTGCTCCCCTGCCATATACGCCACAAGGTAGATTGACTTTTCTTTCAGCACTCTGTTGAGTGTATCAATGACCAGTATATCACCTGGATGGATCAGGGGCTGCATGGAGCGGTCGCCCTTGGGCATACGCAGCATGATAAGAGGACGCAGATTCTCCGCTTTGTCAAGGATCTGCCAGCTGTCCACCCGCCGCAGGTCTTCTGACGAAGAAGCGTCAGACTGTGTTATGCAGGCCTGTCCGTGGCCGGGCAGGCTCAAACGTACCCCAAGGCACATGAGCACAGGCTCAAGACGGCGCAAGATAGGCGTTGCAGTACCGCTGAGCCAGCGTGAGATATTGGCTTCTGATTCGCCACTGGCTTTGGCCAGTTCGGTCTGATTTCTGTAGGGCATGCCGTTGATCGAACGGCGTATGATTTCCAGTGCTTCCTGCATCAGACTCTGTTGCGGTGGTCTGTTCGTTTTCACCCGCTGTCTCCGGCTGCTGGCCCTGTTCGGGGTGGGGATGCTGGGGAAGGTAGTTCCGTAATTCTGCCAATACAGCCCCCGACTGGTCTGATCATGGCCAATCGGGGGCTGGTGGGTTAGAGTCAGGGTTTGGGACTACGGGGTCTCATTGTTGACAGCAGTAAAATTTTTGCCGTCAGTTGAGGTCAAGGAGTACTCCAAGCTGTTCTTTTCAGCATTCATAATGCTTCCAAGATCAATGCTGGCCATATGGGTCTTGCTGTTAGCGTCTGCATACAGATACAATTTATCGCCTGTCATATCAGTACTGATAAAGGTGAGGCTGCTAGGATCACTGTCACCAGCAATCTTGGATATAGTAAGAGAGGACTTCTCTTCATCCCATACAAAGTTTATTCCAGATACTAATCCGTCTATACCTCCGTCGTCCGACGTAGTAACGCCATAGAGTTCTATCCCATCTGCAGCGATACTGGACGATGATTCGCCATTGATAGATTTTACCTTGTCCTCAGTGATAACAACACCATAGCCATCTGCCTGCAGTTTGTATGTATCGCTACCCGCACCACCGTACAGAGCAATACCTGTGTTGCCCTCCTGATCAACAGAGCTCGTACCCGTCACAGTACCGATCTGGAAGATGTCATTACCTGATTCACCGTGAGCAGAAAAATTGATGGAACTGGCATCAATGTCACCATCAGGCGTGAGAACAAAGGTATCATTACCCGTGCCTGCAAAAACAATTTTAGTGGCAGCTTCTCCAGTCCTACCAACGAAGGCACTGGCATCAATTCTGTCAGCATAATTTTTACTGCCACTATCGAGCTGATACGTTTCAAAGTTTCTGAAAGTGGAGTTGGCAACCAATGCCGTCCCGGCCTTCAGGCCGCCCATGCCAATATCACCATTCGCATCCAGGGTGACCTGCATGGCAGCCTTTTCCAGGAACAGGATATCGTTCTCCATATCTGAGCTGCCAGTACCGCCATCCATGTCCATTCTGGTGTTTGTGCCCATGCCAATGGCGTAGACCATGTCCTGACCTGCACCGCCACGGTAGGTGTCGCTGCCACCTTCGCTCTCATATTCCAGACGTGTGCCCTCTGAGAGAAGCTGGGCGTCCACATAATCATTGCCGGACGTACCGTGGTACTTGCTGAAGCCCCAGGCTTCCAGATTTGCGGTAAAACCACCGTCACTAACTTGTTTCAGTGCGGCAACAGTTTCCGTATAGCTGCTGCTTTGCAGTTCGTCACTTCCATCTTCATAGTAATATCTTGTTCCACTGACTACCTTGTTATCGAAGGTCATGCTCACACCCATACTATCGGATGTATGTTTGTTTTGCATGATGAGACGACCATGGCTGCTGCTACCAGTGCTTCCATCTGCAGCAGTATAATCTGGGGACTCAATGGTAACGAGACCTGGATCTACATCTCCAACGACATTGACCTTAACGCTGTCGCGAGTGGCACTGCCTGACCCGTTAGAGCCGGAGGTATTGATGTACAGGGGGGCTTCGCCGCCCAGGTTGACCGTAAGGACATCCTGCCCCAAGCTGCCAATGTAGTGGTCGCCACTGTCCAGCGTAGCTGTTTTTTTAGTGCTCACTTCGCTGTAGTCATAGATCTTCGAGTCTTCCAGCGTAACGATGATCTTGCTCGTACCCTTTGTATAGGTATAGACGGTATTGGCACCAGATATGCTTGGTACCTCCTTCCATCCATCCTCAATAAGAGAAGTGGCGTCAATGCTATCACCACCCTGCTTGTCAAAGTTACGGATGCGGATGGAAGAGCCTGCGGCGTCGGGCGTAAGTGTCAGCTTGTCTTGGCCGGAGCCAAATTCCAGAGCAGTGCCAGCAGCAAAGGTGGTCCTTCCGTTCACTGTAAGATCAAAGGCCTTGCCTTCACCCGCAGTGATGGCTTCGATACCGTCAAAGGTAACGGTCTTCGCATCATCATCTTCGCCAACGGTAAAGGCATTGCCTGCAAGACTGGTCGTAAGGGTGTCTCCCCCTTCAGCCAATGCTGCCAGAGAAAGCATATCAGCACCTGCGCCGCCCTGCACTACAGCTGTATCTGTTACGGACAGCAAATCATCGCCAGCATCACCAAGCAGGGTACCGGCACCGGTAATGACATCATTCCCTTCGCCGCCGGAGACTGTAACGTCCCCAGTGTAATCGCTGACATCAATGATGTCGTCACCGTCTGTGCCCAGTACGCTTTCAATGTCAGTCAATCTTATAACACCAGCATTGGCTTCGTCAGCAAACTGTACCGCGCCACTGTTGTCCATGAGCTGGACAGCATCAGCAGTGCCATCGCCACCGTCGATGGAAACGCTTGCCTCTCTGACTGGTCCAAGGTAGAAGGTATCGTTGCCTTCACCCCCATTGGCCGTAACTACTGCGGCACCGCCGACGCCTTCCAGAATCACTGCGTCATCGCCGGACTGGGCATTGATGTTGTATGTGCCTTCTTCGACAGGCGTGATCGTCAGTGTGTCGTTACCACTAACATCATCACTTGAGGCCTCACCATTCAAAATGAGAACGTCAGCTCCACCGTTGGGATTAAGGGTAACAGAGCCGCTGTAGTTGATCGTGAGGCTGTCGAGCTTGTCACCTTCCGCAGTGCCGTACACCTGTGCAGGGCCGGTAACGGTTAATGATTCTTCGGCGTCCTTGAGTGATACTACTCGAGGCAGGAAGTTCACATCTTTCTGATTGCTGAAGAACAGGGTGAAGGATTTTTCTTCGCCATTGTCAGGAGTAATGGAATAGGTAAGATTTACGCCGCCGCCTTCTACCGTTTCTGCCTCACGTGTCCAGCCTGCCTCAAGGAGTTTACTGTCATCCAGCGTATCATTCTTCGCATCAAAGTCGGTGATGGTGGTTACGCTACCAGTATTCTGTTCAAAGACCTGGATGGTGTCATTGCCGCCACCTGTGCTGATGATGTCTTCGCCATCGTTGCTGGCAACCGTATCCCCCTCAGAATCCCCAAGGGAGATCCAGTCATCGCCAGCCCCGCCAATGATGCTGTCACTACCTGCATCAGCTTCAACGAAAAAGACACCATTCTTGATATTGCCTGTTCTGATGGTGTCGTTGCCCGCACCGCCCTCAAGGGTCATATAATTACCGACTACCGAGGCGACTTTGCTGGCATCAATACTGTCATTGCCGGTACCGCCTTCATAGGCATTGAGGCCGGTACTTGTGATAGTGACCTTTTGCCCGGCCATGGTCACGGCACTGATGTCGCCCTTGGCGTTGAGTGTAAGTTTGACATCCCCATCGCCGGTAAAGGCCAGCTTGTCCTTCGACGCGTCTGTCGCATCAGCATTGATGGTGAGTTTGGCAGATTTGTCCACTTCACCAAGGTAGAACCTGTCTTCCCCTGCCCCGCCGGTCAGGGTCAGATTGCCGCTTACCTTGTAGTCTTCGAGATGGAATGTAGCGCCGTTATCGCCGCCCACATAGTGCTCAAAGCTGGTGAAGGTTGTACCAGTAACATCCTCGCCGCCGATGTTCACGGTGGCATCACCGCTCTCGCTAAATGTCAGTGCTGTTGCTGCACCTTCCACATTCAGGGTTAAGGTATCATTGCCCGCACCGCCAGAGAAAACGTCAAAGTTTGTGGCAGTAATGGTGACATTGTCACCGATGATAGAATGCTCGTCACTATCGCCCTTGGTGAAGCTAATACTGTCGGCAGTGGTACCAAAAGAAAGGGTGTCAGTCCCAGAGCCGCCTGTGAAAATACCGCTGCCGTTATTGCCCAGCACCGTAACAGCCACACCGGAAGTATCAGCACTGGCATCCAGGGCTGTCACCTTCGCGCCGGCTTCCAGCACCACATCTTCAATGCCGCTTATGCTGCTGGAATCATCCAGTATAATCTCGGCATCTGTAACAGAGTTGTGCACGATCAGGGTGTCACGATTCGTTTTGCCGTCAGCATCCTCTCCATTGCCACCAGCGATGGATGCTTCCCGACCATAGTAGTAGAGCTTGTCAGCGCCTGTGCCGCCTGTAAGCTCATCTTCCCCACCGCGGCCGTCAAGGGTATCCCCGGCATTGCCGGCAGTCAGCGTTTCGTTATTGGCCGTGCCTGTGATGCTGATGGATTTGGTGCCAGCTGTGGGGTTTTCAATGCTGCCGTCATCGCCGCCAGGCGTAAATTTTACGTCGTCAACATTCTGCACAACTTCCACATTCTTATAGTTGGCCGCGCCCAGATTGATGTTGACGCCCTTGGTATAGATGATGTCAGTGTCTGCATCTGGGTTTTCGCTGTCCGTAGCGTTTTCCACCACCTTATCGCCGGCAACGTCTACAACATAGACGTCATCGCCTGCGCCGCCGGTCATGACGTCCGCGCCCTTGCCGCCGTCAATGCTGTCCTTGCCTGTACCGCCCCAAATCTGATTGTTCCCGCTGTTGCCTGTAAGAGTCATACCGCTGGAATCAACATCGCCTCTGAGGGTAAGGGCAGCCGTGCCCAGCAGTTCCACGGCGTCGACGCCGCTGAACTGCCGTTCGCCATTCTTGTCCAGAGCTTCAATATCAATGCTGACCGTAGAGCGAAGAGTGTTCAAACCACTCCCGCCGCGTACGGTATCCCCGTTGGGGCCGACGCTGTCCACATAAAAGACATCGTCATGATCGCCGCCCACCATCAGGTCGCCGCCCTTGCCGCCGTCCAGATGACTGCCTTTACTTTCGTTGGCGTAGAGTTCGTTATTCAGGGCATTGCCTGTGGCCGAATCCGCCTCGCCCACAAGGGTGAGGTTTTCCACATTGGCACCAAGGGTGTAGTCAACAAAGGAGAAGACGTGATCCGTGCCCTCCTTGGCATTTTCAATCACTTTGTCCTCGGCACTGCGAACGATGTAGCTGTCATCGCCCTTGCCGCCGTACATGGTGGCACTGCCTTCGCCTTCGTAGGTGTCATCTTCTGGTTTGCCGTTACCGCCGTCCAGATAGTCGTTGCCATCTTCGCCGTAGAGTACGTCATTGCCACCGCCGCCCGAAAGATTGTTGGCAAGGGCATTGCCCACCAGGGTCTGGGACTGGCTGTTGCCTGTGGCACTCTGGCCCACAAAGCCTTGCTGCGCCTGCAGATAGATGTATTCCACAGAGGCGTTGGCAGCAGTAAGCGAGCCGGAATCTCCAAAATTGCCTATCCCCTTGCTCAAATCAAAGGACGTGACCTGAGAAATCACACTGTCCACACCCTCATGGGCCTCTTCTGCAATCAGGGTGCCGGCAATGCTGTCACCGGTGATGTAATAGACGTCATTGCCTTTGCCACCGATCAGCGTATCCTGCCCGCCCATGCCCTGAATGAGGTCATTGGAGGCAAAGCCGGTGATGCTCTCACCATCTTTTGTACCTTCCAGAACACCCCAGCCGGAGACATCGGCCAGACTGCCCTGCCAGTCCTTGGGTTGCTGGGCGGCGCTGTCCACAACGCCGGAGCTGGATTCCAGCGTCCAGTCCCCACCTGTGCCCGTGATATCGGTAGAGGCCGCCACATTGGCATTGGCCAGACGGGCCATGCGTTCTACAAAGCTTTCGCCCAGTGAACCCGCAGCGGTATTGCAGCCGTAGAGCAGAATATCCCCGCCACTGTTGAGGCTTGCCCCAATACGGGCCAGGGTGGCAGCAGCGGCGTCCAGCGCGGTAGCATCGTACCACTGCCCGCCCAGCTGCACAGCCCCTTCACGCCCGTGCGAATAGACGTGTACCGCATCTACCGGCTGGCCCAGACCTTCCAGCACAGCAGCCATCTGCCCCAACCCATCGCCGGAGGTGTCCAGCATATAGACTTTGGAGCCTTCGCCCAGCCCCAGGGCCAGGGCTTCGGCACCCGCCACAGAGGAATCCACAAAATAAACGTTGAGGCGACCAGCCTCAAATTCCTGTCGCGTTGCGACAAGAACTTCAGACTGGTCCACGCTGCTCAGGTACGTTTCAGACATACGCACTCCTTCAAGCAAGGGTTATATTACGGACTGTTCTTGTAGGCTGGTCACAGATCCTTACATTCTGGTGACACATCCACTGCACCGACAGACAAAGTGTCGATGAATCAGCGTGATTTTAGGATTTTTGAGATGGAACTACTTGGAATAAAAAATCTTTTTTTCTAGTCGTTTTGTAAAATTCACATGGTTGTAAGGAAGTATTGCCAAAAATCGGCCTCTCAGCTATTGAAAAACAAAGATTCATCGACACTTTGTCTGTCAGTGAATTTCAATTATTTCAAATAGTTATATAATCTCTTTTTTCGAAACTTTTGAGCCATACTCACAGATACGCTCAGGGCACAAATGCCATCCCAGAAAACAGAAAACCCTGCATCAGTGGCAGGGAGGAAGGGCGGGAGGCAAAGTCGAAAACCGGAAAGATGACTTTACCCGTGTGAAAATTGTCTGTGGCAAGCTGAGGTCAGCCTGAAACTGTACGACGGTGCTGCATTCCCAGCAGCGTATTACCGAAACAGCTATCCCTCCGCAACTGAAAGCAGTGCCCAGGCAGCGCCCCAAAGGCCGCTCAAGGCATCCGTGAGCAGACAGATGGGGACAGAGCGCAGCAGGGCTGCCATCTGCGAGCAGCCATAAAGCTCCTGAAGAAAACAGGGGGAATCAATACAAAGAGGATTGGCCTGGGCAATACCCCCGCTGATCCAGAGGCCCCCCAGGCATAAGGAAGACAATATCCAGTGACGGCAGGCGCGGGCATAAAAGCGGGCAAACAGTCGCAGGGTGGCACTGTCACGGTCAAGGGCCGTACGCCCGACCTCCGCCGGAGACATCTCCTGACCAGTAAGAAAGGCGTGCAGCCATGCGAGCCCCCTGCCGCTCAGAACATCTTCGCATGTTGCACAGGGAATATGGCAACGATGACAGAGATACGTCTGAAAAGCCACTTCTTCTGTGCCGTGAAAGGCAAAGGCCGTGTGCCCGAACTCAGAAGGCAGGGCGTGCCATTGCCCGGCAAACTGCTGGAGCGTTGCTGCCCCCAAGCCCGTACCGGCCCCCAGCACAGCCCTGCAGGCATTCCCGCCCTTGGCGCAGACTACCGGGCCTGCCACCTGCCGTGCGCCCTGCCCTGCCGGTGAAAGGCAGGCATGAGCCTGGGCCACAAAGTCATTGAAAAGGAGACAACGATTCGTACTCCAACGCTGCCTGATACGATCAGCGTCAAGCACAAGGCTTCCATTGGTCAGGCTGGCACTGCGCCCGAACAGCACAGCGTCTCCCTGCACTGGCCCGGCTATGGCCAGCGCCAGCGCATCGCCAGACTGCGGTCTGATATCCATGCGGGCCTGCATGGCATCCAGAAAGTCATCACTGCAGCTCAGGCCGGAGCTGGGGCAGATACTGACCTTTGCCAGCGTCCAGGCCTGTCGCTCATGGACGAAGAGACCAAAACGACAGTTAGTGCCCCCGATATCTGCAACCAGAATGCGAACAGGCAGACCTGCCATGTCTACTCCCCGGCGATACGCCGGGCAAGGCCGGTAGTGCTGCAGCCGTCCACCAGTGCCGCCAGACGAACGCTGCCCCCGTAGCTTTTGACGAAGTCCGCGCCTACAACCTCGTCTTCACTGTAATCGCTGCCCTTGACCAGAACATCAGGACGTACCTGCTGTATCAGATGCAGGGGCGTGTCTTCACTGAAAAGGACTACAGCATCCACCCCCTGCAGGGCTGCCAGAAGAAGAGCTCTGCTCTGCTCGTTCTGTATGGGACGGGTGGGACCTTTCAGGCGTCGCACCGAGGCATCGTTGTTCAGGCCCACCACAAGGCGGTCCCCCAGGCTGGCGCACTGTCGGATGAGTGAGATATGCCCCGGATGCAGCAGGTCAAAACAGCCATTGGTGAAAACAATGGTCTCGTTTTTACGCCGCCACTCTTCCAGTTTTTCGCACAGGCCTTTCCGGGAAAACAACTTGGGATTTTCAGCCTGCTCATGCAGGGCTGCAGCAAGCTCATGCAGGGAAACAGGGGCCGTACCAACCTTGGCTACAGCCAGACCAGCCGCTATATTGGCAATACGGGCACTCTCTGCCCAGGCAAGCCCCCTGGCGATGCAGGCCGCCAAGACAGCAATGACCGTATCCCCTGCGCCGGAAACATCAGCCACCTCACGCGCCACAGCACGCAGATAGCAGGGCTCGCCCCCCTGCGGAAAAAGCGCCATCCCCCTGGCACCACGGGTCAGCAGGAGGTGATCAAAACCATGCTGTGAGCATACGCGCCCGGCCAGCTCCGCATAGTCCTGTCGCGTATGCGGCATATCTTCCTGCGGAAATTCTGCCAGAAATTCTGCCTGATTGGGGGTAATGCACTGGGCCTTGGCATATCGGCCCCACTGACTCCCCTTGGGATCAACCAGCACGGGAATCCCCAGCCTGCGTGCCTCATGGATGACGGGAACGCACAGGCTTTCCCCTTGCGGAGGAGAAGACAGAACGCCCTTGGCATAATCTGAAAGTACCAGAGCGCCACAGCCCTCCAGGCATACCCGTGCCTGCTCAAGAAGCGCCCTGCTCTCCTCAGGCGATGGTGGGGAAAAATCCTCCTCATCCAGGCGCAGCAACTGCTGCCCCTGGGCCAGGATCCTGGTCTTGCGCGTTGTGCGCCGCCCGACCGTACGTATGATGGCGTTGCCAATGCCCTCAGCTGCAAGGGCCTGACAGAGCTCGTCACCCGAAGCATCCGTACCGGCCAGGCCCAAAAGCCGTACTTCTACACCCAGACGAGACAGATTACGGGCCACATTGGCTGCCCCGCCAGGCACTGACCAGCAGCGCCCCACATGGACTACCGGCACAGGGGCTTCAGGTGAGATTCGCTGCACTCCGCCTGTGATGTAATGGTCGAGCATGACATCACCAAGCACCAGTACTCTTACTCCTGAAAAATCCATAGTTCTGCTTCGCTTTTAAAAAGACCTGATCTGAGAATCAAAAAATATGGTTTTCCTGCGACACAAGCCGTTGCCCAAGAGCATGGGCATCCTTCAGCTCCTGCTGAAAAACAGTATTATGCCGCTCCTGCTTGGCCTTTGCATCCCACCTGTCTGTATCATATCTGGAGTAGTCGTCGAACTGCAGGGTATCGCAGCTGAGCAGCACCTCACAGGGTGCAAACATATGCTCCATCAGACGTTTTGCCGTAGCCACAATACGGTCTTTACCATAGGCAGGCATTTCTTCCTGTCTGACATTCATGGTATAGATGAGAGCTGTGGCCTTCTTCCGCGGCGACATGGACGGTTTTATGTTGGAATACAGATGATACTGAAACCAGAGACGCTCTTCAAAAGCTCGCATGAATGCGGATTCCGTGCTGAAATAAAAGGGAGAGCCCAGTACCAGCACATCTGCTTCATGGGCCTTGTCCAGTACAGGACGCAGTTCATCCTGGAGAACACATCGCCCATAGGATGGCCCCCCTATCTTCTTGCAGGAAAAGCAGCTCACACAGCCGGTATACTTCAAATCGCGCAGATGGACGAGCTCGGCATCCGCACCGGCAGTCTTGGCACCAGCGACAACCTGCTCCAGCAACTGCGCCGTATTCCAGTTCTTTCGCGGGCTTCCATTAATGGCCAGCAGTCTCATGATATCCTCCTCTCTTCGCTATGCCTTACCCATGGCAGATAGTGCCTTGTGGTTCATGTTCTCTCTGGTGTATAGCAGGCAGGGCTTATCCTCCGACAATACTTTCACTGGATCAACCATGCGAAATGCCTTTCTGCAGCTCCATCTTTCCATTGTGCTGGCCGGCTTTACCGGCATTTTCGGAAAACTCATCACACTGCCAGAAGGGCCGCTGGTCTGGTACAGGATGCTCATGGCTTTTCTGCTGCTCTTCGGCTGCCTGGCAGCTGCAGGCAGACTGCCGCGCATCCCGCCTCTGGAAGCAGGCAAAATTTGTGGTGTAGGCGCACTTATAGCCATGCACTGGCTCTTTTTTTATGGCGCCGTCAAATACGCCAATGTTTCCATAGCCGTAGTCTGTTTTGCCCTGACAGGTTTTTTCACCGCCATTTTCGAGCCTCTGTGCAGTAAACAGGCCGTATCTGTACGGGAACTGGCGTACAGCCTGCTTACAGTGCTGGGTATTACCCTTATCTTTCATTTTGATGTCCGTTACCGGACAGGTATCATCCTTGGCGTAGTCTGTGCCGTGTTCGCAGCGCTGTTCACCATTGCCATGAAACGCATCGGGCGCAATCACGAGCCCTCTACCATGATGCTCTTTCAGCTCCTGGGGGGCTGGTTCTTCCTGAGCATAGCTGCTCCTTTCTACCTGCTGCTCTTCCCCGGTACGAAGCTGATTCCTTCTTCTCTGGACTGGCTCTACCTTTTTCTGCTTTCGTCCGTATGCACCATCGGCATGTTTTATCTTCAGATCCAGGCACTGAAAAAAATTTCTGCCTTTACCGTCAACCTGAGTTATAATCTGGAGCCTGTCTACAGCATTGTTCTGGCCATGATCCTCTTCAACGAGGGCAGCCAGGTCAGTACATCCTTTTATATCGGACTGGGCTTGATTTGCGTCTCTGTACTGCTCCAAAGTATCGCCGCTGCAAGACAGCGCTCTATTCTTCTGCAGCAGTGCGCTTCAAAAGACCAGCACCCGTAAAAACTGCGACTCTGCTTAAAACATATCCTGCATACCGTAGAGCCTGCCCGGCTTCTGTCCGGCCAGCCAGGCAGCGGCACGCAGTGCACCCTGAGCAAAGGTCTCACGGGAGTGGGCCTGATGGCTGACCTCAATGCGTTCGCCCGGCCCCATGAAATATACGGTATGTACGCCCACCACATCGCCACCACGAACAGCCTGTATACCTATCTGGGCCTTGGGCCGCTCACCAATGATACCGTCACGGGCCGAACATCGCACATCAGGCAGCTGCCAGCCCCGGGCTTCGGCCAGGCATTCTCCAAGAGTCAGGGCTGTACCACTGGGAGAATCCTTTTTGCGATTATGGTGCAGCTCCACCATTTCAATATCATAACTCTCACCAAGGGCCCTGGTCAGCAGGGGCAATATCTTGACCAGCACATTGACGCCGATGCTCATATTGGAAGACCAGAATATGGGCGCCTTTCTGGCCAGCGTACGCAGTTCGTCCTTCTGGTCTTCGGTAAAGCCCGTAGTACCGATGACCAGAGCCTGGCCGCACGCAGCTGCCAGTCGGGCTGAGGCCAGGCTGACCTCCGGAGCTGTAAAATCTATGACCACAGCGCCTGGAGCCTGTGGCAGAATACAGGCCAGACTGTCAGCCACAGGACAGACAGCGGACGAAAGTGCTGCCAGACAGTCCTTGTGATCCACCAGCCCGGCCAGAGTGAAGGCTGTGTCAGCAGCGATCAGATCGCTGATGGTTCTGCCCATACGCCCGTTTGCGCCCATGACGACAATGGCTGTACTCATACTCTACCCACTTTTCTCTTTTTACTTTGTCGTTCAATGCTGTCTGTTGCCCTGGCTGACAAGGGCCAAGAAGGCTGCTTCATCCAGAACGGCAATGCCAAAGCTTTGTGCCTTATCCAGTTTACTGCCAGCTTTATCGCCAACCACGAGATAATCCAGTTTTTTGCTGACCCCGCTGACTGTGACAGCCCCGGCAGCCTCGGCCAGCTTCTGTGCCTGCCCACGCGACATTGACAGTGTACCTGTAAAAAGTAATTTTTTTCCGCTCAGAGGGCCTGCAGGCAATGCACTGTCTTCTGCACTGACCATACCTGCCTCAGGCCAGAGCCCCAGGGCACGAAAACGCTCCAGCATATCCATGTTGGCTGGACTGGCAAAAAAAGCCAGTATGGCCGATGCCACCTCGGGGCCTACGTCCGGCAGTACCTGCAGACTCTCAGCGTCAGCAGCGGCAAGGGCATCCAGAGTATGGAAATGCGCTGCGAGCAGCCGTGCCGTCTGCTCACCAACATGACGGATGCCCAAAGCACTCAGAAAGCGATGCAGGGGCGCATTGCGACGCGCATGTTCAAGGGCATCCACAAATTTCTGTGCCAGCACCTCACCCATGCGCTCAAAGCCCAGCAGCTCCTGTACTGTCAGCGTAAAGAGATCTGCAGGTGACTGTACCCGACCAGACTGCACAAGCTGCTTCACCCACTTCTGCCCCACGCCCTGTATATCCAGACCAGCCTTGGAAACGAAATGCATCATGGAGCGCATGCGCACAGCCGGGCAGACCACATTGCTGCAGCGCCATGCCGCTTCGCCCGCCTCGCGCTGTACGGCCTCGCCGCAGACAGGACAGACATGAGGAAAGGCAAAGGGGACTGCCCCCTGTGGGCGCTTCTCCAGCACGGGCCCCAGCACCTCCGGGATGACGTCACCGGCACGTTGCACAATGACAGTATCACCAATGCGCACATCACGGGCACGTATCTCATCTTCATTATGCAGAGTGGCACGAGACACCATGACGCCGCCTACGGGCACAGGCTCAAGCACAGCCACTGGCGTGAGCGCACCTGTACGCCCCACCTGTATCTCAATGGATCGAATCACGGTCTGCGCCTGCATGGCCGGAAACTTGAAGGCCACAGCAAAGCGCGGCGCCCGAGCCGTATGCCCCAGTACCTCCTGCGCCTCCAGATCGTCCAGCTTGGCCACAGCCCCGTCGATCTCCATAGGAAAGGCCTCACGCTGTTCCCATACCCACCGGGCGTAGGCTTCCACCTCTTGAGCTGAGGTGCACAATCTGCCCTGCGGCGGCGTAAGAAAACCCCAGTGGGCAAACTGCGCCATCATCTCGCTCTGACAGCGCCAAGGGGCTCCCTCATGCCAGACCACATCCCCTGCCCCATAGGCCAGGAAACGTAATGGACGGGACTGTGTTACTGTCAGGTCCAGCTGACGCAATGTACCGGCAGCCACATTACGGGGATTGGCAAACAGTTTCTGCCCAAGGGACTTCTGCCGGGCATTGAGGGCCTCGAAATCCTTCTTGTACAGCACCACCTCGCCACGCACCTCAAGGCGCGCCGGCCACGGCCCTTCACCATGCAGACGCAGTGGTACAGTACGGATAGTACGGACTGCCTCACTGACCAGCTCACCCGTTATGCCATCGCCTCGGGTCAGAGCCTCGATCATGACACCGTTTTCATAGACTATTTCCAGAGCCAGCCCGTCCATCTTGGGGTCGCACCAGAAAGCAACCGGCAGAGGACCATTGGCAGCGCTGTCCCAGGCGCGACGGGCACGCTCCACGAAGTCACGCCATTCTTCATCCGAAAACACATTGTCCAACCCATACATGGGGCGGCCGTGTTCCTTTTTGGCAAGCCCGTCCAGAAGGCCACCACCAACCCGCAATGTAGGCGAATGCGCAGTGCGCAGTTGCGGCCAGCGCTCTTCCAGGCAGCGCAGCTCTCTGAACAGGGCGTCATAGGCATCGTCAGATATTTCTGGAGCGTCCAGTGTATGGTAGAGAAAGTTATGGCGCTCAAGCTCAGCTGCAAGATAACGGACGCGCTGCTGCTCTTCAGGCGAAGGCTGTGGCGCAAGCAGAGAATGCTGTTGCTGAAGGCTGGTCATAGTCTATTCCGGCAAAGCTATAAGTCGATCACGCAGGGCACGTATACGGTCGCGCAGAACAGCCGCCTGTTCAAACTCCAGATCTCGGGCAGCCTGGCGCATTTCCTTTTCCAGTTTTGCCACCAGCGCAGCCGTATCCTGGGCAGTAAGGGGCATGGCGTCAGGGGACCTTTCGCCACTTTTATTGTTGTGAGCGCGGCCACGGCCCCTGCTTGCGCCAGTATCCTCATACAGTGTATCCAGCGGGGATTCAAGGCTCTTGGTGGTACTGCGGGGGGTGATGCCGTGCTTTTGATTATAGTCTGTCTGCCGGGTACGGCGGCGGGCAGTCTCTGCCATGGCCGCCTTCATGGAAGCCGTAACCGTATCAGCGTACAGAATGACATGGCCGTTCACATTGCGCGCGGCTCGGCCAAAGGTCTGGATGAGTGAGCCGGTGGAGCGCAAAAAGCCCTCCTTGTCGGCATCCAGTATGCAGACGAGGGAAACTTCGGGGATGTCCAGCCCTTCACGCAGAAGATTGATGCCCACCAGCACATCAAATTCACCCATGCGCAGAGCACGGATGATCTGCAGACGCTCCAGCGTTTCAATATCAGAATGCAGATAACGGGCCCGCACCCCCATATTACAGCAATATTCAGTCAGATCTTCGGCCATGCGCTTGGTCAGGGTTGTCACCAGCACACGCTCACCGCGTGTAACCCTGGCGCGACATTCTGCCAGCAGGTCTTCCATCTGACCCCTTACCGGACGCACCTCCACCTCCGGGTCCACCAGACCGGTAGGCCGGATAATCTGCTCAGCCACTATACCCTGGGCCTGATCCATCTCGTATCTCCCCGGTGTGGCCGACACATAAACCACCTGATGCAGAAGGCGGCTGAATTCATCAAACTGCAAAGGCCGGTTATCCAGCGCCGAAGGCAGACGAAAGCCGTAGTCCACCAGTGTCTGCTTGCGGGACCGGTCACCTTTGTACATACCGCCTATCTGCGGCACTGTGATATGTGACTCATCCACGAAGAGCAAAAAATCCTTGGGAAAGTAGTTCAGCAGACAGGAGGGCGGCTCACCGGGCTTACGGCCGTCCAGATGGCGGGTATAGTTTTCAATGCCGTTGCAATAGCCCAGCTCTTCAATCATCTCAAGATCAAGCTGTGTGCGTTGCTCCAGGCGCTGGGCCTCCACTAGTTTACCGTGTTCCCTGAACCAGGTCAGGCGCCCGGCCAGCTCATCCCTGATATCAGAGGCAGCCCGCCTGAGATTGTCCTGCGCTGAAACAAAGTGGCTGGCCGGATAGATCACTGTTTTGCGCACCTCAGCCAGTTTTTCGCCAGTAAGAGGGTCTATCTCGCGCATGCTCTCAATCTCGTCGTCGAAAAACTCCAGGCGCAACGCGCGCTCATGGTGATAGGCCGGGATAATCTCCAGCGCATCACCGCGTACGCGAAAGGTGCCGCGATGAAAATCATAGTCATTGCGTTCATAATGGACTTCCACCAGCCGTGTGATGAGTGCATCCATGGAAAAACGCTGCCCTGTCTCCACCGGGATGACCATTTTCGCATAGTATTCGGGTGAACCCAGGCCATAGATACAGGAGACTGAGGCAACTATGAGCACATCGCGCCGTGTCAGCAGGGCATGTGTAGCGGCATGGCGCAGCTTGTCGATATTGTCGTTGATAGACGAATCTTTTTCAATATAGATATCTGAGGCAGGTACATAGGCTTCAGGCTGATAGTAGTCATAATAGCTGACAAAATATTCTACGGCATTGCGCGGAAAAAGCTCGCGGAACTCATTATAGAGTTGAGCTGCCAGTGTCTTATTGGGGGCCAGCACCAGGGCCGGACGATTGCACCGGGCAATGACATTGGCCATGCTGAAGGTCTTGCCCGAGCCGGTCACTCCCAGCAGCACCTGTGCCGGCACACCTGCACTGATATTTTCTGCAAGCGTTGCAATGGCTTCGGGCTGATCACCGGTAGGCTCATATGCCGTACACAGTGTGAACGGTATCTGTGCCGCATTGTCAGGGGTGTTGGGAAACTTCATGCTCACAGACTAGACCAATGCAGCAGGAACAGCAAGAGCCAAGGATGAAAGGTAAGGCAGAAAGACTGTACGGGTAAAATCTGCAGGGATGATAGCGTCAGATGCTGTTCGCAGCCTTGAGCTGACCGCAGGCGGCATTGATATCACTGCCCTTGCTCTTGCGGATGATGGCCGTGATATGCCGCTTCCAGAGAATCTGCTCAAAAGCAAGCACATCTGCCTCACCGGGGGCCTGATATGGCGAACCGGGGGTGTTGTTGTAAACGATGAGATTGAGCTTGCCCTTGACCGCACCGACAAGGCGCGCCAGTGCCTCGGCATGCTCCGGCTGATCATTAATGCCGCCAAGCAGAAGATATTCAAAGGTAATACGCTCGCGCGTCTTCAGGGGGTAGGCCTTCAGAGCTGCCAGCAGATCATCCAGATGCCAACGCGCTGCACGCGGCATGATGCGGGCACGAATGTCCTGACTGGGCGCATGCAGGGATACGGCCAGATAGGCCAGGCCGCTTTCTCCCAGATCTTTGAGGCCTTTCTGAATACCACAGGTAGAAACTGTGATGCGCCGTGGCGAAAAGTTAAGCCCCTTGTCATTGTTGAGGCTCTGCAGTGCGCGCATCACTTCGGACAGATTGAGCAGGGGCTCCCCCATGCCCATGAAGACAAGATTGCGCAATATGGGCCAGTCAGGCCGCACATCGCATAAATGCGCACGTGCCACCAGTACCTGCCCCAGTATTTCGCCCATGCTCATATTACGCTCAAAACCCATGCTGCCAGTGGCGCAAAAGGTGCACCCCATGGCACAGCCCACCTGCGAAGAAAGGCACTGCGTCCATCGGCGTACCCCTTCGCGTGAATCTGACGGGATGAGCACAGTCTCCACAAGTGCACCATCCTCAAGGCGCAGCAGAAACTTGGTCGTACCGTCAGCGCTTTCCTGTACGCGGCTGACCTCAGGCCAGAGTATGCGGGCCTCCTGTGCCAGCAGCGCACGACACTTTTTGGAGACATTGCTCATGTCTTCAAAATCACGTGCCATGCGCTGCCACAACCATTGCCACACCTGAACAGCCCTGAACCTGGGCTCTCCAAGGCTCTGCATCCAGGCTTCAAGCTCAGGCAGGGTCAGATTGAGTATATCAACCACAGTGTCTTAGCCTACGGATTTGCGTGCATAGCCCTGTACGAAGGCCACAGCCGAATCATAATCCGTCACCTCACCTGCAATCTGCGCCTGTAACAAGGCCTCACGAATAAGTCCCACCAGCGGCCCGGGCTTTAGATGGGTTTCACGCATGATGTCATTACCGTTGAGCAAAGGCTCCAGCATCTGTTCCGGCGTTTCGGCCCGGTCCAGATACTTCATGTTGTGATTGAATGAGGTCGGTGTATCTTCCTTGGCCTGAAAATCGGCACGGGCCATGGCAATAAGACGCGGATATTCGTCCAGAGCCTTAAAGCGTCGAATGCCGCGGTCAGTCATCATGAAGTGAAAGCGCATGTGCTGCTTGACCAGATGGCAGAGCAGATCAATGTCTTCAGAGGCAAAATGCAGACGCCGCAAAATCTTGCGTGTCACCTTGGCACCCACTCTGTGGTGCTGGTAGTAGGTCCACTGTCCGTCAAAGTATTCACCGGTATAGAGTTTGCCCACATCGTGAAAAAGCATGGCCATGGTGCCCAGCCAGTCATAATGAAAACCCTCTTCAGGGTAACGGCGCATGCACTCCAAGGTATGTTCAAAAACGCTCACAGGCTGGCCGTCTTTCTCCTGATAGACCGATGTCAGAGCTGCCACCTCGGGGATAAGGCCATGCAGAATATGCGCGTCATACAAAAGGCGTACAAAACGATGCATGGACTCAGCTGCCACCTTGCGCCATTCGTCCATGATGTCACTGTTGGGCACATAGTCCAGCACACGTGTTGAGGCACGCACAATGGCTATCCAGGTATTGGGCTCAATGGGCAGGTCAAAATTAGCGGCAAAACGCAGCGCACGAATGGCCAGCAGATAGTTATGCCGCAATGTTTCATCCGGCAGACCGGTCAGCCGTATGGCCCCGGTAGCGACATTGGCAAAGCCCTCATAGGCATCATCGCTGGGCGCTGGGCTGCCAAAACCGGTCATACGCAGTTCACGACGCTCCCTGGGGTCAATTTGCGCAGCCATAGTGGGCGTAATACGCAACAGCGACAATTCAGGATGGCTGGCATCAGCCGTTACCAGCGGATAAAAGCGAAACAGTACGCCATTTTCCTCCAGCTCGGCAATGGCGCGGGCCTCAGGCTCCATGCGCGCTTCGGGAAAAAGTTTGCGCAGACTTTCCAGGTCCGGCTCGCAGGCAATATCCACAGCAGGGCTTTTTGCCTTCTGCAACAGCTGTTCCTGCAGAGGGGCATTGATGACATGGGCGTCATAACCGTTGCGCAGCAGGGTTTTGCAAATGGTAATGGCGTCTTTGAGCGCTTTATGCATCATGGACTCCTTGACCGGCACACATGCCGACGTGAAAAGTGGCGCGATTATGCATATAATGTAACGTAGCAAATGCAGAAGTCAAGGCCGCCCTCCCTGTCAGGGCACCAGTAAAAAACGCCCTGCATCGCTGTGATGCAGGGCGTTTTTTCAAATCCATCTCAAAAGGCTAGTCGCTGAAGTGACCAACCTCTTTCTTGATACTAAGGGCGATCTTCCAGAGCAGGGAGAGCACCAGAGCGCCTACGGCATAAACACCGAGGGCCACTGCAATCTCCATGCAGGTAGGTGCATATGGCGTGATGGCTTCATACATATTGGGGGTAAAACCACCGATAAGCAGGCCAAGGCCCTTATCAATCCAGCTGGCAGCAACCAGAAGGATCAATGCCAGAGGCAGCAGGGGGCCAGTACGCCACTGCGGCGGGATAAGTATGGCCAGGGAAGCGAAAGCCATGATAACCGCAGCCCACATCCAATAGCTCACCCATGCCAGATGACCGTGATGGCCAAAGAACAGGAAGAGCATAGGTTCCATATGCCCTGGAATCTGGCTGTAGAAGGCCGTAAAGATTTCCAGCAGATAGAAGAAGACGTTGATGCACATGGCATAGAGGATGATAGTGGTCAGTGTCTTGATAGCATCTCTGCCGGGGTCAAAGCCTGTCAGCCTGCGCACCAGGAAGATGAGCAGAAGCAGAATGGCAGGACCGGAACAGAAAGCCGAAGACAGGAAGCGCGCAGCCATGATGGCCGTGAGCCAGTAGTGACGACCAGGCACGCCGGCGTACAGGAAGGCCGTGACGGTATGGATGGAGAAAGCCCAGAGGATGGAGATATAGATGAGGGGCTTGATCCACTTGGGCGGATCAATCTCATGACGTTCAGCCTCAAGGGTGACCCAGCCGATGACGATATTCAGACCCAGATAACCGATAAGCACCATCATGTCATAGAACATGACAGAGTTGGGTGTAGGATGCAGCATGACGTTGAGCATACGCTGCGGCTGGCCCAAGTCTACCACGATGAAGAGCGCACACATGACCACGGCTGCCACAGCCATGAACTCACCAAAGATGATCATGCGCTTGAATTTTTTATAATGATGGAAGTAGGCAGGCAGCACCAGCATAACAGCCGAGGCGGCAACGCCAACAAAATAGGTGAACTGCGAAATATAAAGGCCCCAGGAGACATCACGATTCATACCTGTGATGCCGAGGCCCTCCTGCAGCTGTACCCAGTAAACAAGGCCGCAGCCCGCAATAACCGCGAGCAGGAAGAGCAGCCACATGTAGTACGTTTTGGATCCGGTCAGCAATTTTTCAAGCATGGCCTGTTCTCCCTAGATAAGGTAGTAAACGCCGGGCTGCGTACCCAGGTTGGGCTTGCGGCGGATACTGAAGTTGGCGGCCAGGGCCTGACGCACCGTTGAATTGGGGTCTTCCAGATCGCCAAAGAGGATCTTGCCGCCAGAGGCTTCTACACAGGCGGGCATCTTGCCTTCGGCAAGGCGCTCGGCGCAGAAGGTGCACTTTTCTACCACGCCGATCATGCGTGTAGGATACGCCGGGTTGGGTGCTTCAGCAGGCAGGAACTTGCGCGGATCCACAAAGTTGAAGGAGCGCGCACCATAGGGACAGCCTGCCATGCAGAAACGACAGCCGATGCAGCGGTGATAGTCCATGGCCACGATGCCGTCTTCCATCTTGTACGTGGCCTGAGTAGGGCAAACACGCACACAGGGAGGATTGGTGCAGTGGTTGCAGAGCAGCGGATAACTGGCCTGCTTGCTTTTTTCGTTAAGGTGCGGGTTCATATCGTCGGGGAAAACGTGCTGATACTTGTCAAGCCAGAACCACTTGATGTTCTTGTCACCGGGCACTGCAGGCACATTGTGTACCTTGTGGCAGGCCTCAATCAGCGGTTTGTAGTCGTCAGGTCCGCTGAACTTACGGGTATCGATGACCATGGCCCAACGTTTGGCCTTGAGGGCCTTTTCACCCCGCTCATAGGTGCCAGGTGCAATCTTGGCCTCAGCAACGCCTGTCAGGGCGGCCATCCCGCTGGTCAGGGCAAAGGCCGAAAGGCCCGCCACTTTCAGAAAGCTTCTTCTGCTTGTGTTCATTACTTGCCCTCCGTAGGAATAATGTGGCAAGTCCAGCAATAAGGATAGACGCTGTTGGCCACATGGCACTTTTCACAGAACTCCTTGTAGTTGCTGTGGCACTTCACACAGGTGTTCTGCAGGCTGATGGTCCACTTTTTGCCATCCTTGGCAGACACATAGATGCGGTTTTCGTTGCGAAGGGCTTCATCGCGCCATTCATTGAGCAGGCGCATATGCTGAGCACGCATGAAGTCCGTATCTTCAATGCAGCTTTTTTCACCCTTGGGCAGCACCACACCGGTAGAGGTGTAGTCTGATCCGAAATAGCCCATCCAGAATGGAGAGGTGAAGAGCACCGCAAGGACGACTATGCCGGCAATAACAGCTTTGGCGTTATACATCTACTATTCCTCCCCTTCCGCCTCGTCATCCGTCACATTGGGCAGATCTTCCTGGCGCAGGTCCATGGTGCGCTTGCTTTCGCCCTTCATGACCAGGGCATTGCCCACCAGCTCGTGCAGGCCGCTTACCGTAACACCGGGCGCCCAGTAGTTGGCCAGAGGCGTCAGCGTAGCGCGGTCAATGGCGCAGACACAGGCCATATGGTTGACACCGTGCTTCTGCTGTACATAGCGCAGGGCATTACCACGCGGCATACCTGCACGCATGCGCAGTTCCATGATTTCTTCGGTGTTCAGACCCGAACCGGAGCCACAGCAGAAGGTCTGTTCGCGAATGGTGTTTTCGGGCATTTCAACGAAGTTATTGCAGACATGCTTGAGCACATACCGCGGCTCGTCCAGAAGACCCATGGCGCGTGCCGGGTTGCAGGAGTCGTGGAATGTGGTGACGATGTGGTCGTTACGGCTCGGGTCAAGCTTGAGCTTGTTATGATAGATGAGGTCAGCCGTGAATTCCGCAATATGTACCATCTTGGTGGATGCGGCATTCTTGAAGACCGTACCAGTAATGGGCGACTTGGGGGTTATCATATGCGACGGGGACGGGCCGTTGTAGGTGTCCATGTACTGATTGATAACACGCCACATATGGCCGCATTCACCGCCGAGAATCCACTTGGCACCCAGCCGTTCGGCTTCAGCGTACATCTTGGCGTTGAGCTTCTTGGCCATGTTGAAGCTGGTGAAGGAGCCGAAGTTGCCGCCTTCAGAGGAATAGGTAGAGAACGTATAATCAAGATCCAGCTCATGGAAGAGCAGGAGGTAACCCATGAAGGTATAGATACCCGGGTCAGCGAAAACGTCACCTGAGGGCGTAATGAACAGAATCTCGTGACCCTTCTCATTGAAGGGTGTCTTGGGACGGATGCCGGTGATGGTTTCGCAGTCATCGGCCAGCATTTCCACGATTTCAACAAAAGAATGAGGCTGTATGCCCAGGTGATTACCCGTGAAACTGCAGTTCTTGACCGGGTCCATGATCCAGTGCGTACCAAGACCCACTTCATGCAGCAGTTCGCGTACGATAGCCGTAATTTCGGCAGTATCAATACCATAGGGGCAGAAGAGCGAGCAGCGGCGGCATTCAGTACACTGATAGGCGTAGCTGAAGAGCTCCTTCACCACTTCCTTGTCCCAGCCACGCGCACCTACACGCTTGCCGAGAAGCTTACCCAGCATGGTGTAATCGCGTCTGTACAGCGAGCGCAGCAGTTCAGCGCGCAATACAGGCATATTTTTGGGATCATTGGTCCCCAGGAAGAAGTGGCACTTGTCAGCACAGGCGCCACAACGCACACAGATATCCATGAACAGCTTGAGTGAGCGATGCCGTGCCAGCCTGTCATCGAAGGCATCACAGAGAATCTTTTCCCAGTTTTCAGGCAGATTCCAGTCTTCTGCAGCCGGATCCCATTCATGGGGATGCGGCATGTGCATGAGTTCCATGGTTTCTTTCTTAGCCGGATAGCAATAGCTGCCCGGCGTGAATTCAGGCTTGGTGTCGATCCAGGGCTCGTCCGGGAAGTTCGGACGGCTGGCGACGAGCATTTGCGGCGTAGGTAATTTTGCCATGATGACGACTCCTTACTCTGCGGCCTTTTCAGGTTGCTTTTCCAGCGGCAGGCCAGCATCGGCCATGGCGTCGCGGTAGGCATCCTCATATTCGGCATAGGTGAAGAACTGCTTGGGCGGGTTCCAGGGGTTGACATGCCGCACACGCCGCGTGTTGTTGGGCAGATTACGCGTCGGGCTGAAGAAAATCCCGGGCATATGCACCAGCTTGGAGAAGGGGAAGTACAGCAGCAGCGTACACACCAAGGTCAGATGCACGATGAACATGGCGTTCAGATGTTCAGCCGATACAGGTGCAAAGTGGGTCAGGCCCATGATGAAAATCTTGACCTGGGCGATTTCGGTCTTATCAAAGTAACGCAGGCAGATGCCCGAAACAACAACGCCAAGAATTAGCCAGAGCGGGAAGTAGTCATTGACCAGCGAGATGTACCGCAGGCGCTGGTTGAAAATGCGCCGGCCAAGAAGAAAAAGTATCGCTGCCAGCAGTATGCCGCCAGTCATAAAGAAACGCGGCGAACCGATCTGCATGATGCCGTCAATGCTCTCTACAAAGGTGATACAGGAAGGCACGGGATCCATAAAGAAACGGAAGTGCCGAATGAAAACCAGCAGAAAGCAGTAATGGAACAGCAGCGAGAAACACCACAACCATTTGGAGGAGTAGTAAATACTGCGCGGCCCCTTGCTGATGGGGTCGTTTTCACGCACCTCAGCATAGGTATTGCGGAACAGCGACCGGAACAGCAGGACTTCCAGGACCATACGCCAGAACACACCCCATTTGGTGCTCGGGCAGTCGAGCTTGTCCTGTTTGATGAAGTCCAGTGACTCTTCCTGCCCCCCCGTAGTGGGGATGGCAAAAGGCACGGGCGATTTGGCCCAGTACATCATGCGCCAGGCCAAACCGGCGATGAAGACAACCACCGCTGCATAGGGCAGCACAACGCCGAACAGGGAGGCGAGCCCCATGCTCGCTCCGGCCCAGGCGATGGCGCCTATGAGCAGCACCAGAAGTAATGATTCGAACATTCCCTACCTCGCTTGACTACAAGTTACCCAAGAAGTCTTCCAGAGCGGTCTGGGAAAACATTTCGCCGGTCCAGCTGTAATTGAACCGACTTGGGCCGAGCGCCACATCCGCGTCCCATACGCCCGCTACGGCTTTTCGCCGCTGCGGGGCCCTGCCTCCAGCCTTTGCGCCCAGCGCGCCAGTTGGGCATGCTGGTTGCGAATTTCCTTTATGCGGGCCTCGGCCAGTGTCTCCCGGGCCTCGCTGTAAATATCAAATGCCAGCAGGGCCAGGCTGTCCAGACGGGACTCTGCTTCCAGATACGCCGCAAGCTGCCCCACCCTGCTCATAGCCGGCAGCACCTGTTTGCGCAAAATAGGCTTCATCAGATAAATAACGGCGAGACTCTCACTGGGTACAAATTTCTGCACTGCGCGCAGTTTCACAAAGCGCTCCAGTGCTGCTTTCACCGTAGGCGGATACATTTCCTCCCCGGCTACAGCATCAAAGAGTATTGCCGCCGATTCCCTGGTCATATGGGCTACAGGATTACCGAAGGGGTCTTGCTTGGTACGCAGAAAGCCCGTCGTCTCAAAGGGATATGTAGCAAAAACCGCATCTACCCAGGCGTTGACGACTTCCTTCTTGTGCTCACGCAAAAGTTCCAATGCCATTTTACTCATGCAGACCGCCCCCGTTGACATCAAACCGGAAGCAGCGCACATGCGAACGCCGGACCGATTTTGAGAATTACGGCACAAATGCCGCCAGACAGTTAGACGTACTACAAAAAATATAAATTGGAAAGGCAAAACGCGTCAAGCCTTTCGCCCAATCCTATTGTATGGTGACAGGCTTTTCAGCGCTCCGTACAGGGCTTCACACCGCCACATTGGCCGGAAACAAGAGGCTCCAGGGGCTCCAGCGGCAGAGTATGATCAAGGCCAGCAGGGAATTCTCTGGGAGGATTTTTCTGCACACGTGGCAGATCCTTTCTGCTCAAAGATGACGGCAGGCCATGAAACTCCAGAAAGGGTACTGTCTGTGCCCCTGCCATAAAGACATGGGCCTTATTGCAGAGCATGCGAAAACGCAGCCAGAGCAGACCCGGCTTCAGGACACCGAGACCACCGGGAGCTTCAGTCTCCTGTACGGCCGCCAGGGCTTCAGCCGGGCTCCTGCCTGTATCCAGAAGGGTCTGCATGTGCGCTATCCGGTAGACATCGTCATCATTTTCAGCCAGCGGGAAAAAAGCTACATCCACACGTCCAGAAAGGCTTTCCACCCCTTGGCGACAGCTGGGACATGAAGGCGAAAAAAACATGCGTACTTGCACATCTTCTCCTCCGGCAGTAATAGGCCAGACAGAGAGCTGCGTACGGGCTACGGCTCCGAGATTGACGGTAAACAGCAGCAGCCAGATAAAGAAAAGCCATGAGCGCCCCTGTTCAGTACGCCCGCTTTGCACTGCGGCAGCTTTACGAAAACACAGATAGGTCATCGCAAAGAAAAAAGCTGCAGCCAGACAGCTGATACAGGGTGCTGTGAGGGCCATAACCGAGAGCAAAAGAAGATCCGTGAGAAGAGCCAGGCCGGAAACTGCATATCCAGCGCTGGCTGCACCAAGCAAGGCCAGAGAAGACAGAAAGGCAAAAACAAGCACACCACCCCACCACAGTGAGATGCCCCAGAGAGTGAAATCCTGATACAGCGCACAGCCCGCAGTCATGCAGATATTGACACCATTACCAAGGGCGCTCCAGAGACAGAAGGCTGTCGCCAGCAGAGAAACGCTCAGTGAACCGACCAGGATCTCTCGTGTTCTTTTCATGTCTGTCCTTAAAAAAACGGCCAGCCCAAAGCGGTCTGGCCGTTAGAAGTATGCTGCTTTCCTTTAATCAGCTTTACGCCCGATGCAGAAGTACGCAAAGCCGCGTTCAGCCATGGACGCTGGTGAATAGAGATTGCGCCCGTCAAAGAGTATGGGGGCACTGAGCAGGCACTTCACTCTGTCAAAATCAGGATTACGGAACTGATTCCATTCGGTGACTACAAGAAGTGCCTGAGCACCCTCGCAGGCCGCATACTGCTCATCCACGATCTCCACCAGCGCGTTATCCCTGAATATCCTGCGGGCATTTTCGGCAGCTATGGGGTCAAAGGCGCGGATCTTCATGCCGGCAGCGGTAAGGGCATTGATGATGTCAATGGCCGCAGCCTCCCGCATGTCGTCGGTATTGGCCTTGAAGGCCAGGCCCCAGAGAGCAAGTGTCTTGCCGGCTACACCGCCCTGTGGCGCAAAGTATTCCTGAATGCGTCTGGCCATGTAGACCTTCTGCCGGGCATTGACGTCTTCCACGGCATTGAGCAGCACCGGGGTTATGCCTGCGTCTTCGGCGGTCTGGATGAGTGCCTTGACATCTTTGGGAAAGCAGGAGCCGCCATAGCCCACACCGGGATAGATGAACTGATAGCCGATACGTGAGTCAGAGCCGATGCCGTTACGCACGTCACGTACGTCAGCGCCGACTTTTTCGCAGATGGAGGCAATTTCGTTGATGAAGGAAATCTTGGTAGCCAGCATGCAGTTGGCAGCATACTTGGTCATTTCGGCGCTGCGTACGCTCATGACGATGATCTTGTCACGCGTGCGGGCAAAGGGAGCGTACAGCTCGCGCATGAGCGCCGCAGCACTGGATGAATCCGTACCCAGCACCACGCGGTCAGGCTTCATGAAATCCATGATGGCATCACCTTCCTTGAGGAACTCAGGGTTGGACACCACATCCACACGCAGTTTTTCGCCCCTGGCCGCCAGCTCCTCCTCAATGATGCCGCGCACCATGTCGGCAGTGCCTACGGGCACGGTAGACTTGTCGACCACCACCATGTCCTTGCGCATGTATCTGCCGATCTCATGAGCCACCTGGCGTACAAAACTCAAATCGCAGGAGCCGTCAGGCCGGGGTGGCGTGCCCACGCAGATAAAGGCACAGTCAGCCTCGCTGATGCCCTGTTCCAGGCTGGTGGTGAACTGCAGACGCCCATCGGCACGGCTGCGCTGCACCATGGGCTCAAGGCCGGGCTCAAAGATATGTACTGAACCGCTGTTGAGCTTTTCCACCACTGCAGGATTCACATCCACACAAATGACAGTATTGCCCATTTCGGCAAAACAGGCCGCGCTTACAAGGCCCACATATCCGGTTCCTACTATACAAAGCTTCATGCAATTCTGCTCCTGTACTTTCTGGGCCCGCCAGCCTTGACGCTGCAATACGTTACGAGCCAAAATATGCTTTCAGAATTTGTCAATATACCGTATTTTCAGCTGGTGAGCAAGTAAGGCATTTCGACAGACAAGGACTGCAGGTATGATCGTCGGTCTGGGTATAGATATTACGGAAGTAGCGCGCATCATTGCAGTATATGAGCGTTTTGGTCACCGTTTTCTGGAACGCATTCTTACTGTATCTGAATTGACCTGTCTGCCTGCCAATCCCGGAACATGGCTCGCCGGACGCTTTGCTGCCAAGGAAGCAGCTGTCAAGGCTCTGGGGACTGGATTCAGCCAGGGCATCAGCCCTGTGCAGATCGAAGTGATACGCGGCAGTCTTGGCGAACCGCGACTGCGTTTTCTCGGCGCCGCACAGGAGAGAGCTGCAATGCTTGGTGTGCGGCAAAGTCGTCTTTCCATCAGTCATGAACGTCTTGTGGCCGTGGCAGTAGCCATATTGGAGGCCTGATGGATATACAGAAAAAACTTTTTTCTCTCCTCCCACCCCTTCCCCTGCCTCATGAGATGCGCCAGTGGGACGACGGTGCTGTGGCCCTGGGGCTGCCAGAGCTTTTACTGATGGAAAATGCCGCCCAGGCAGCTTTGAGCATCATGCACGAGCATTTTGTCCCCCTGCAAGGAAAAAAAATCTGGCTCTTCATGGGCAGCGGCAATAATGGTGGCGATGCTGCCTGCCTTGCACGGCATCTGCTTGATGTCGGGGCTTACCCCCTGCTCTGGCACAGCAAAACACTATCTGCCTATAAGGGGGTTACAGGCAAACATTTGCGTCTGGCAAGGTCTGCAGGGGTCACATGCCGCCATCTCTCACTGCTGCACTGGCCCCCCTTACCCGACGACTTACCGCATCTTGTTGTGGACGGTCTGCTGGGTACAGGGTTCAAGGGCCCCTTACGGCCAGATATGCAGAGAATCATCCGGCATATCAATGCGCTGCCTGAGCAGATTCCAGTGCTGGCACTGGATATTCCCTCCGGCCTGGACGGACTGACAGGGCTGCCCTCTCCCGATGCCGTACGGGCAAGACATACTGTGAGTTTTGCTGCTGCCAAAGTCGGCCTGCTGCAGCCTGCTGCGCGCCCCTGGACCGGGCAGGTGCATGTGCGTTCCATCGGCATTCCGGCCAAAGTACGCCATGCAGCACCGTGCAGCGCCTTTCTGCTGGATGGGCACTGCCTGCAGGCCCTGCCCCCACTCACAGCAGCCGGGCATAAGAACAGTTATGGTCATGTGCTGATTCTGGGCGGGGCTCCTGGTTTGGGCGGAGCAGCACACCTGGCAGCGCGCTCAGCCCTGCGCTGCGGGGCCGGGCTGGTTACTGCTGCGGCAACACTGCCTGCCCTAAGCGATATCAAGTGCAATACACCAGAAATCATGACGCTGGGACTGCCCGTTACCAATGGGCACACCTGGCCGGACGCTATGCCCCCTGCCCTGAAAGAACTATTGACACGTTGTACGGCCCTGGTCATCGGCCCCGGCATGGGTAGAGACGAAGGCGAAAATCTGCTCACGGATATTCTTTTTCTGCCTGAGCGCCCTTCTGTTGTGCTTGATGCCGATGCCCTGATGCTGGCCGCCAGGCATCGTACTCTGCTTGCTGGCCTGCGCGCAGATGACATTATCACACCTCATCCGGGAGAAGCAGCTGCACTTCTGGCCTCCAGTACGGCTGCCGTGCAGAGGGACAGACTGACGGCTCTGAAAGATCTCTGCTGCTTGAGCAAAGCTGCTGTCATCCTCAAAGGTGCCGGCTGTCTGGCAGGACAGTACGGTTTACCGTGGCTGTTAAGCCCCTATGATCTGCCCGCTTTGTCCGTTGGCGGTTCTGGCGATGTACTTGCCGGCTGTGTGGGAGCTCTTGCAGCACGCATGTCGTCAAACAGTATGAAGGCTCTGTCTGCAGCAGCACTGGCAGTGGCCCTGCACGTCATGGCCGGGCTGGAATGCGCACACAGAAATATGCGAGGTCATCTGGCTTCAGAACTGGCAGATGCCCTGCCCCTGGTATGGTCACGTTATGCGGCATTGACAACCCCCAGCCTACCCTTTCAGGACGCTCTGCCATGGCCACCATCTATTTGAACAGCCCTGATGACACCTTGCGCTTTGGCCAGAGCTTGGCCGAGCGTATCCGGTACTCAAGTGTTCGCACACTTCTGTTACGTGGTGATCTCGGCAGCGGAAAGACCGCGCTGACCCGTGCCCTGACAGAAGCCCTGCCCGGCGGCAGTGATGCCGAGGTAAGCAGCCCGTCATTTACCGTGTGCAATCACTACCCTACTGTACCTCCGGTTCTGCACTGCGATCTTTATCGCTGTCAGGAGGCTATACCTGACGAAATACTGGATGCACTGGAACAATCTGACATTTTATGTATAATCGAATGGTCTGAATTTTTGCCTGCCGCAGACAGGCCGCAAGATTTTCTGGACATCTTGCTGGAGACATGCGACAGAGGACGCCTGTTGACACTGGAGGGATACGGCCCCAAAGCCAGACAACTGGCGATGGAACTATACGACGTATGGCACTGCGAGCACTGAAACCGCAGGGTTGGAATCGTGAACGGGACAAAGGCATGAAAATTCTCATTCAAAAATTCGGTGGCACTTCTGTGGCCGACCGGGATTGTATGACCAGGGTCCGCGCCAAGGTAGAAGATGGCCTGAAACGCGCAGACAAGGTCATTGCTGTTTTATCAGCCCGCGCTGGAGATACAAACCGTTTGCTGGCACTGGCTGACGAATGGTCAGCAACGCCTGATATGGCAGAGTGCGACTCGCTGGTTTCTACCGGTGAGCAGGTATCCATCTCGCTTTTCACCATGCTCCTCAAGGATGCAGGCATCAGGGCCCGCTCCCTGCTGGGTTGGCAAATCCCGATTACTACTGACGAACACTTCGGAAGGGCGCGCATCAGAGCCATCAAAAGTGATGTACTGCGTACCTTGCTGACAGAATACGACGTTCTGGTCATAGCCGGTTTTCAGGGCTGTACAGAAGACGGACGTATTACCACATTGGGACGGGGCGGCTCTGATACATCGGCTGTGGCTCTGGCTGCTGCGCTGGATTCGGCTGAATGTGAGATATATACGGACGTGGAGGGCGTCTACACCACTGATCCCAATATATGTTCCACAGCCCGCAAGATGGAACGTGTAGCCTACGAAGAAATGCTTGAAATGGCCAGCATGGGGGCCAAAGTACTGCATATCCGCTCGGTTGAATTCGCCAAAAAATATAAAGTTCCGGTACGGGTGCGCTCCACGTTCAGTGATGACCCCGGTACCCTTGTCACTCAGGAGGACTCCAGCATGGAAGCTGTTCTTGTTTCCGGCATTGCGTACGACAAAGATCAGGCCCGCGTGACCCTGCGTGACGTACCTGATGTGCCCGGCATGGCTGCCGCCCTTTTTGGCCCTCTGTCAGAAAAAGGGATACTGGTCGACATGATCGTCCAGAATACCAGTCAGGATGGTCATACGGATATGACCTTCACCATTTCTCGCAAGGATCTGAAGCAGACCCTTGAAATCATGGATGAAGTCGCCCGTAAAACCGGAGCTTCCGAAGTGCTGCATGACGTAAGCGTTGCCAAGGTTTCAGCCATTGGTGTCGGCATGCGCAATCATTCTGGCGTGGCGGCGCGTGCTTTTGCCGCCCTGACGCAGGAAGGTATCAATATCCTGATGATCAGTACATCAGAGATCAAAATCACCATCCTGATCCAGGAAAAGTATGTGGAGTTGGCGGTACGCATCCTGCACGACACCTTCGGTCTGGACTGGGATATCGGCTGCTGAACCTTGCACTGTGCTTTTTCAGCAAAGCCCCGTGGCCTACGGCAGCGGGGCTTTGCTGTTCATGGCTGCAGTAAAAACTCCTGCAGTTCCTCGACAGTAGCACACATGCTTTCGACCCCGGCGGCTATAAGCTCCTCCTGACTGCCGTAGCCATACAGCACACCACAGCAGGGCATACCTACGGCATGTGCCCCCTCAACGTCATGTTTGCGGTCACCCACCATCAGACAAGCAGCCTGCTGCGGATGCCCTGCCAAAGCATGCGCATAGTACAGGACAGCAGTCTTGTCACTGCGTGCCCCGTGCAATTCTGCGCCAGCTGCCACCTGGAAAAAATGCCTGATCTTGAAATACTCCAGTATGCGCAGAGCAAAGGGCTCCGGCTTGGAAGTGGCGAGACAGAGCACAAGACCGGCATTGCTGCAGGCCTGCAGCATATGCGTAACACCGGGATACAGTCGGTTTTCAAAAATACCCCTGTGGCTGAAATATTCGCGGTATTTTGCTATGGCTGTCTCGACCATCTTCTGATCGTTATTGAACAGGGGGGCAAACGAATCTTTTAATGGTGGCCCGATAAAGGAGATCAGCTCTTCCTGAGGCAGCTGCAGATTGAAATAATCCAGGGCATGGACCACAGAATTAAGAATGCCTTCGGCTGAATCGGTCAATGTACCATCCAGATCAAAAAATACATGATTTATCCGCATGTTATACCCTTGTGCAGCAGTTTCATTGAGCTTTTTCTGCACAAAATTTAATGAAAAATTTGAACAAAAGCCATAAAAAATCATTGAACTTTACAAGTAAGCTCAAGTAAATTCAAACAAGGGCATTACTCAGGAGAAATGCAGATGTACAAGCCATCAGACAGCAAAATGACGCCTCTGCGCGTCATCATCAGCCTGGATGTTGAAGAAGAAGGCCTTTTCAGTGGACGTTATGCCCCTGCAGGCTGTTCTGTCTGCAACGTGAAGCTGCTGCCGCGTCTGGCCCCACTTTCGCAGGAGCTGGGTTTTCCCCTGACACTTTTTTGCGCGCATACGGTCTTCAGCAGTGCGGAGGCTCGTCCCGTACTGGCCTGGATGCGCGACCAGTGTGGAGCAGAAATCGCCGCCCACCTGCACCACTGGAGTACCCCGCCGTTAACAGAGTCCTCCATTTCCGGCCCCCCTGTGCGTACCCATCTACTGCCGCAGCATCTGCTGCGCCAGCGCCTGCATACCCTGCTGGATGCCGGCAGGGATTTCCAGTCTGCCCCTCTGACCAGCTTTCGCATGGGACGCTGGGACTTGAAGACACAGCTCCTGCCGCTGCTGGCTGAAGCAGGGATCACTCTGGACAGCTCCATCTGCCCCCTGCGGGCTCATGTGGACGGTGCAGACCATTTTCTGGCTCCGGCGGACCCATACTGGCCCCGCGAAATCCCGGGACGTACACTCCTGGAAGCCCCCATTACACAAATTCCGCTGCACTCCTCACTGGCGCGGCTGTGGTACGCTCTCTTTCCTCATCCTTCCCCCAGGCTGGACAGATTCCATTTCTGGGCGACCCTAAGCGCCAATCCTGTCTGGCACAGCGCGCACATCATGCGGCTGGCCAGCCGTCTGCATTTTTCACGCGGCGGCAAGGTGCTCAGTCTGTTCTGGCACTCTTCAGAAATGCTGCCCGGTGCATCACCACATATACCAGATCAGGAGGCCGCTGATGCGCTCCTGCAAAAAATATATTCGTTTCTGTGCTGGCTGAAAAAACACTTTCATGTACAGGGCGTCACAGCAGCGCAATTACGCGCCGAAGCCCACGAACTGCACTTCGATGAACGGCCACAAGGCAGGGGCGACTGGTGAAAAGACAACAGACCTCCATACTCAGCGGACAGGCCTGGATACTACTGGCCGCCTTTCTCTGGTCACTTATCGGCGTTTTTTCGAAAATCTGTCTGGAAGCAGGCCTGAACCCGCTGGAGATAGCCTTCTGGCGTGCAGCGCTGGGAGCACTCTGTTTTCTCATCTACGCCTTTATACGAAAGGCCTTGTCCATTGCTCTCTCCCATGCCCTGGCATTTCTGATATTTGGCATTTGGGGCATAGGAATCTTTTTTGCCTCATTGCAATTTTCTATTCAGTACAGTGGTGCAGCTACAGCCATGATGCTGCTGTATACAGCGCCAGTCTGGGTAGCACTTTTCTCTCGCCTTTTTTTCGGAGAGCAGATTTCACGTCACAAAATCTGTGCCATCGGCGCAGCTCTGGCGGGTACGGCACTCATCAGCCTGTCAGGTGGCAGTCTGCCGGGCCAGTCATCCTGGTTGGGCATAGCATGTGGCCTGGCCTCCGGCCTGTGCTATGCCACGCACTACCCCTTTTATCGCTGGTGGCAAAATCGTTATTCTACTGCGGCTATTTACAGCCTGATGCTGGCCGGCGGCGCCCTGGCTCTGCTCTGCTGTGTACCTGTACGTTTTTCTCATGCGCCGCAGATCTGGTTCTGGCTGGCTATGCTGGGCGTGACCACCACATTCCTTGCCTATACTGCATATGGTCAGGGGCTCAAACGCATCAGCCTTGTACGGGCCGCTGTTACCTGTCAGCTGGAACCCGTCCTGGGTACTCTCTGGGTGTGGCTGTTCTGGGCAGAAAATTTCAGCCTGACAGGCTGGCTCGGCAGCGGCCTGGTTCTGGGGGCAGTACTCTGGTTAAGCCGGGATAAAGATCAGCAGTAAAATCTTGTCATTCTGATGCTTACAGATTGTCAGCAGCAGAAAGGCCGCCTGGCAGTGAGGCGGCCTTGCCTTCTGCTGTATCATCCATCTGCCGACTTTACAGAATATACTGGCTCAAATCCTGATCATTACGCACATCCTGCAGGTGTTCACAGACATATTCCCTGTTGATAACGACCTGTGCACCTGGCATCTCCGGCGCATCAAAGGAGATGTCTGCCAGAATCTTTTCCATAATGGTGTAAAGACGCCGCGCCCCGATATTCTCTGTGCGCGCATTAGTATCTTCAGCAAAGGCTGCTACTTCTTCCAAACCATCCTGAGTAAAACGGAGGGCGATCTGCTCTGTTCCCAAAAGAGCCTCATACTGTTTGGTCAGTGCATTATCAGGCTCTGTAAGAATGCGTAAAAACTCTTCACGCCCCAGGGCCTGCAGCTCTACACGCAATGGGAAACGCCCCTGCAGTTCCGGAATCATGTCCGATGGCTTGCTGAAATGGAATGCACCAGCGGCAATGAAGAGTATATGGTCAGTACGCACCATACCGTACTTGGTGTTGACCGCGCTGCCTTCGACTATGGGCAGAAGATCCCGCTGTACCCCTTCTCGTGAGATATCAGAGGTACGGTTTTGAGACGAGCTGGCAATTTTATCGATCTCATCGATAAAAATGATGCCGCTTTGCTCCACCCGTTCTCGGGCGCGGTCTTTCAGGGCGTCCTGATCTACCAGCTTACCTGATTCTTCCTGCACCAGCACATTGAAAGCGTCACGAACCTTCATCTTGCGGCGACTCCGGCGCGGCGGAAAGGCCTTGCTGAACATATCCTTTACCTGACCACCCATCTGCTCCATACCGGGAATGGCAAAAATATCTATACCCTGCCCTCCCTGTTCGGTCACTTCCATTTCCACTTCCCGCTGGTCAAGAAAACCGAGGCGGAACTGCTGCAAAAGTTTATCCCGTGTAGAGGCGCGCTCTTCCTGACCAAAGGAGTTTGGAAGCAGCAGGTCCACAAGACGGGACTCCGCAGCGGCTTCAGCAGCCTGGCGCACGCGGGCATTCTCCTCCTCGCGCACCAGATTGATGCCAATCTCCATCAGGTCACGAACCATGGACTCCACATCGCGCCCCACGTAGCCCACCTCGGTAAACCTGGTAGCCTCTACCTTAATGAAAGGAGCACCAGACAATTTTGCCAGACGACGGGCTATCTCGGTCTTGCCTACGCCGGTAGGGCCCATCATAATAATATTCTTGGGGGCCACTTCATCCCGCAGGTCAGCCGGAAGGCGCTGCCGACGCCAGCGGTTGCGCACGGCAACGGCGACCATACGCTTGGCCTGATCCTGCCCTATCACGAATTTATCCAGCTCAGCCACGATCTCACGCGGTGTCAAGGTACTCATCATATACTCCTGCATTTGGCTTTGAGAGAATATAGACACGAAGGCACACCTGACAATGCCCAAGGCTGGTCAGGATAGAATTTTATCGCTAAACTTGCGGTATGCCATTGCAAGAAACACTTATCGCGCCAGGCTGGTCCCCATGGGCATATGCCACACTTTTTTTGACAGGCACAGGCCTGCAGGCTGCGGCCTTTCTGCTGCAGCGACGCTTCTGGCAATATCTGGGGGCAGCCCTCGTCCTTCTCTGTGCAGCCCATGACCGTGATTTGACCCTGGCCGCAGGGCAAGGCCTGGCTCTTGCTTTCAGAGCTGATAAAAAAAGCTGACAGTCTGCAGGTTTCATGAAAAAACCCCGACCAGGGGCCGGGGTTTGTATGCAGACAGTCAAAACAGGCGTTACTTGAAGGCCTTTTCAAAGTTGGGCACAACCTGCTTTTTACGGCTCATGACGCCGGGCAGCCATACGGAGCTGCCTTCAGCCTTGACACCGAAAGCCTTTTCCACCACAGAGGGATCATCGGAAACGATCAGCATTTCCGAGCCTTCCTTCATGATATCAGTAAGCAGCAGGAAGACGCTGTGACGGCCTTCGCTCTTAACCTTGGCGATTTCTTCCTGCAGACCGGCCTTGACAGGTTCGAGGATGGAGAGATCCACCACTTCCAGCTGACCAATGCCGACCTTATTGCCATTCATGTCGAAGTCTTTGTAATCACGGAAAACCAGGTCGCTCATGGCAGCGCCTTCAACGGCACTCTTGACCTTGAACATTTCCATGCCAAGGGCCATCACATCGTCCACACCGGCGATCTTGGCCAGAGCTTCCACAGCCTTCTTGTCGGCTTCGGTGCAGGTGGGGGACTTGAAGATGACTGTGTCAGAAAGAATGGCGCAAAGCAGAGCGCCGGCAATGCCCTTGGGCAGTTCCACACCGTAGAAGTCATACATATTCTTGAGCACTGTGCCAGTGCAGCCCACAGGCCAGATCCAGGCTTCCAGCGGAGAAGAGGTGGTCACATCACCCAGCTTGTGGTGATCAACGATGCCCAGCACAGTTGCGCTGTCCATACCCTTGGGGGCCTGAGCCAGATCAGAGAAGTCCACCAGATAAAGATCTTTGCCGGCCACATCATCAATGACCTGAGGGGCGGTGAGGCCGAATTTTTTCAGCACGAACTCTGTTTCAGGGGTGGGCGCGCCCTGGGCAGCGGCAACCACATCGAAGCCACGTTTGGCATACAGATCAGCAGCGGCAATGGCCGCGACGATGCTGTCGGTATCAGGATTCATATGACCAATAACAAATGCAGCCATGACGGTTCTCCTTCCGGTATGGATCGTTATAAACCTTAAAAGCACCTTGCTTTGTTCTCTTTAGCACAAAGTCCTGCTCATGCCAAGTGGCTTGTAGAAAAAAAACCTGATCAGTCCAGATGCCTCCTCAGCGGGAACAGGGGCTCACGTATCATCCGGTGCTCTCCCCTCCTTCCCGGTAGCTCTGGGATGCGCCTGATCATACACCCGTACAAGATGATCCATGCTGAGCTGTGTATAGCGCTGGGTTGTAGTGAGCCGTTTATGTCCAAGCAGCTCCTGCAGACTACGCAGGTCTGCCCCGGCAGACAGCATATGCGTGGCAAAGGAATGCCTGAGACTGTGGGGAGAAATATTCACATTCAGCCCGGCGACACAGCAGAGCTCCTTGACTATACGACCTGCCTCACGTCTGTTCAGGCGGGCACCTCTTGCCCCGACAAAAAGCGCCAGCTCACCAGGCGCAATCAGATGGGGGCGCTCTTCAAGCCAGCGGCCCAGTGCCCCGCGGGAGGTATCTGAAAGAGGTGCCAGCCGCTCACGAGAGCCTTTACCCATAACACGCAGCACCCCCGAAGCCAGCTGTACATCATCGATATTCAGCCTCAGTGCTTCGGAAATACGCAGTCCCGAACCATACAGCAGTTCAACAAGAGCAATGTCACGACAGCGCAAACGATGCCGCCGGGCATCAGGCACTGCTGCCTTACCGGGTTCATCCAAAAGAGCGTAGACTTCATCCACATTAAGAATACTGGGATGTCGTTTGTCCTGCCTGGGGTTACGCACCTGGGCCGCTACATTTTCTCTTACATATCCCATGCGCAGGAGATAGCGAAAAAAAGAACGCACAGCCGCCAGTTTGCGAGCCATGGAGCTTTTAGCTCCTCCCTCTCTGTAAAGATAGGCCAGAAAAGCCTGAATATGCCTCCGCTGCACTGTTTCCGGCTTTTCCAGGTTCACATCCTGATCTGCCAAAAATTCGGCCAGTTGACGCAGGTCACGGCCATAAGCCTCCAGCGTGGCCCGTGACAGGCCTTTCTGAATATCCAGCCAGGTCAGAAAGGCAGATATCTGGCTTTCATCCATGCCGCTCGCACCTGGTAACTCTGTGCTTTTGCTCATGTCAGGGCCTCGTAACGTGCGCCAGGCAGCCGTCTGATCTCGCCCAGCATCTCAAGGCCGAGCAGAAGGCTGCTCAATTCCTGCGCGCTGCATTCCAGTACGACAGACAGTGCATCCGCCTGTACGGGGCCATGATTGCGCAGATACTGTAAAAGTCTTTCCCTGTCTGCAGTCTGAGACAAGGCAGATGCCTCCGGGCAGATGGCCACAGGCCTGTCCTTTTCAGGCAAATCCTTGACAGCCCCGGGCGCTTCAGATCTGCCGCATCCGTGAGCCCGTAAAATCGCAGCCATATCCTGCAGCACATCGTCAGCGCTGAATACCGGGCGGGCACCCTGCCGAACAAGCTCCTGAGATCCCAGGCAGTGCGCGTCCAGTGCCGGTCCAGGCACGGCATAGACTTCACGGCCCTGCTCAAGAGCCAGTCGGGCCGTAATCAGACTGCCGGAGCGGGAGGCCGCCTCCACAACCACTATCCCCAGGGCAAGGCCGCTGATGATACGGTTACGCACAGGAAAATGCCTGGCAAGCGGTGCTGCCCCCGGCGCAAACTCCGAAAGCAGCAGGCCATGCTGCCGCATGCGCCCAAAAAGTTCATGATGCGCTTTAGGATAAATGATATCTATACCGGTGCCGAGCACACCGATGCTCCGCCCCACACGGTCCAGAGCCGCCTCATGTACGACGCCATCAATCCCCTGGGCCATACCCGATATTACAGATATGCCGCAAGACGCCAGTGTACTGGCCATATGTGAGGCCACCGTACACCCATGAGCCGTTGGCCGCCGGGAGCCTATCACGGCCACAGCCGGAGTACGCAGAAGACTCATGTCACCCAGGCAGTACAGCAGTACCGGTGCATCAGGCAGGGTTCGCAGCAAGTCGGGATACGCGCTGTCACGCCACAGCAGTATACGGGCGTCAAGCCGTCGGGCTGCCTCCCATTCATACCTGGCAGTCACACGCCAGGAGCCTGTGCCCATTTCGGCCGACTGCCTGCTGTTCAGCCCTGCCTCAGCCCAGCGTTTTCTCTCCTGTAGGGCAGTATACGCACTGCCAAAGGTCTGAAGCAGGCGTGCACAAGAAAGTGCTCCCAGCCCCCTGCAGTGGCGCAGCGCCAGGCTGGCCCAGTATTCTGTACGGGCATCCTGATCCATTTCTGCCCATGTGGGTACATCTGACCCATTGGTCATGGTCAGCGGGCCAGCCCCCTGGCCCGTACCAGGCGAGCCGCGTCAGAATTGGGGAAACGGGTCAGAAGCTCCTTATACTGTGTCGTTGCACCCTGCCTGTCGCCCATGCGGCTCAGGCTCATGCCCGCCTTGAGCAGGGCATCTGCGCTCTTGTGGTGCTGTGGATAGCTTGTACTGACATTCTGAAACTGCGCCAGCGCCTCGCTGAACTTGCCCTGGGCGTAAAGAGCTTCACCTATCCAGTACTGGGCATTGGCAGCATAGCGGCCCTTTGGATAGTTTTGCAATAACTCCCTGAAACTGGCTATGCCTTCCTCCAGGTGCCCGGACCTTGTTTGTTTAAGGGCATGTTTATAGGCAGCTGCTTCGCCCCTGGCCGCTGCAGGGGAATTTTTGGGGGCTTTGCCATGCACATCTGCGGCAGCGGGCGCTGCCGGCACGGCAGACTGTGCGGCAGTGGCGGGCTGTTCTGGCGGTAATGCGATACCCAGAGCAGCCATACCGGGCACAGGCACCTCACGGGCGTCACTGGCTCGAGGTGTGACAGGAGGAAGGTTTGGCGATGTAGGGGCAGCAGACGTGGCCGGATCTTCCATGGGGGGCAAGGCCAGAGAGACAGGCGCTGAGGCCTTTTCTGCACTTTGCCTGCCTGCCTGTGCTGCTGGCTGGTCAGCTACCCCTGCTGATACTTCAGTACGACCGATCTGTCCGCTCGGACCTGCAGTCTTTTCTTCCTGCTGTTTTTTCTGAGGTGGCGTGCTTGCTTTTGCCGGCCTGGCAGGGCGACTCTGCTTTACCGGCTCTGCAACAGGCGCGCTGACTCGATTTTTTTCACCAGATGCTGTGGGAGCTGCCGCTGTAAGAGCCGTCGTGGGCACAGCAGTCATACCTGTCTTGCGCCCACTGCGGTTACGCACCTCGTATACGCGATTATCCAGCTGCGCTATCTGCCCACTGAGGGCAGCTACGCTGCTCTCAAGGGCTTTCAGGCGGTACTCGGCATCACGAGCCTGCCGTTGATTGCTTTCCTCAAGTTGCTGCACCTGCCCGGATGACGCACACCCAGTCAGGGAAAGTACAAGACAGGCCACAGGGACGATGAACCTTTTCCGCATGAGAGCTCCCCTCGCAGGTCCCACGAGCTTCAGCTTGCGGAGACCACATTTTTCAGGCACAAAAAAACAACACATTTTCGTGACAGAATACGCAACGCCCTTGAAAAGCGCAAGATTGCAAGGAGTCGTCTACCATGCTTCCCTTTCTGACTTTTTTACTCTCTGGCGGCAGGCAATGAACGAGCAGCAAACCATTCTGAATGTTCTGCAGCCGTATCTGGATACGCTGCTGCAATACTGGAGCACTCTGCAACGCTTTCTGGCGGAAAATCACACCATCGCTTTGACATGGGATGTGCTTTGCCTTGTCATCCCCTGTGCCTTCCTGCTGGCTTTCACGGGCATGGGCTTCATGTCGGCGACAGCACGTATTTTTGCTGTAACCCGCAAACGCTCTTCCTATGAGAAATGCTCCAGGCAGCTGGCTTTTCTCGGCATGATGATCGGCTGGGGTCTGCTTGCTGGCAGCCGTGTCTGGATTTTCTTTCAGGAAAAGCGTTTTCCCCCGGAGATTACCTATCTGATCGAGATGAGCTGGCTGCTGCTCAGCCTTGCCGTAATGTTGAGCAGCATCTATTTTGTGCTGTGGCGTCTGCTGAAAAACATGCCTGTGCTGCACATGACAGTAGGGCTCATCAGCGCTGTGCAAGCCTGCCTGACCCTGGTCATGATACTGCTGACTGCACGTTTTCTGGCAGCATTTGTACACCCGGAGGCTGCCACACTGACCATGGAGCACATCATTCCCATGTCTTGGGACGCGCCCTGCTGGACAGCGGCCTGCTACAGTCTGCCCCTGGTTTTTGCCATGCCTGCAGCCTTCGGCTCACTGTGGCTCGTGCTGCGCCGCAACCGTGAAGATTTTGGACGCGACTATTACAATACCATGATACCCTGGTGTGCGGCATGGGCACGCAATGCCTGGACAGTACTCTGGCTGATCCTGCTGACATCAGGCAGTGTGCAGATGTGGCTGCAATGGCAGAGCGGCAGCTTCGATCAGCAGAGCGCCCTGCTGGATTGCGCACGCATTCTGCTCTGGGCGATACCGGCATTACTCTGGGCCATGGTCTGTCGCAGCGCTATCGCCATGCGGCATAAAATCACGCTTCTGCTGGCACTGGCTGTCGCAGCAGCCTTTACCCTGCCCTGGTATCTGGAGCTGACCAGTTTCTAAGCAGCACTGCAGCAACGTACGGTTGCCATTCCGTTCCAAATTGCAGCCGTACGTTGCTGGAGCCATGCCAGATGATCGGCACAGCCTAAAAGACAGGTGAAACTGTTTTCATCATATTTCGCTGATAACGGGCACCACTATCGGATCACGTTCCAGCACACGACGGAAGAAGCGTCGTAAGGAAATGCGTATGCCATCCTGCATACGTGTCAGCTGCCCAGGGCGCGCAGCCTCTATCTCATCCAGAACCAGGCACTTGGCGTCTTCAAGCACATGGCTGTAATGCTGTTCAAAGACAAAACCCTTGGATATCATCTCCGGCCCATGCAGCACACTGCCTGTTGCCGCATCCATCACCAGAACAACGATCACCATGCCCTCATCACCCAGGATGCGTCTTTCCTTGAGCACTGCCGCGCCCACATCACCTACACCCTTGCCATCCACCAGAGTGCATTCCACAGGCACGGGGGCCTCTTTCTGAAAGCCTTCTCCTGTAATGGTCATGGGTATACCGTCTTCCAGCAGGACCACATTGGCCGACGCTACACCGCACTCCTCGGCCAGCCGGCCATGTTTGACCAGATGCTGGTATTCACCATGCACCGGCACAAAAATCTCAGGGCGCACCGCCTCCAGCATCTGCCGTAATTCCTCCCTGTAGGCATGCCCGGAGGCGTGAATGGCATGTGCACTCTCATAGAGCACCTCGGCACCCAGGCGGTACATCTCATTGATGAGGCGTGAGATAGCCTTTGCATTACCCGGAATCATGCGAGAGCTCATGACGACGGTATCTCCCCGGCGTATGGAAAGCTGCCTGTGCCCTCCCCAGACCATGCGAGACAGGGCAGACAATGGCTCGCCCTGCGCGCCGGTAGCAATGATCACCACCCTGTCATCAGGAAGATCCGGCACACCGGTGTGCGCGTTAAAAAAAGAGGGAGGCAGATGTGCAATGCCCAGGTCATGAGCCATCTCAATATTATTGGCTAGGGACTTACCGCTGATAACCACTGTTCGCCCGCGCTCCCGCGCCAGGTCGAAGACCTCCTGGATACGCTGGATATGGCTGGAAAACAGGGTGACGACTATACGGCCCGTAGCCGCATCAAAGACCCTGCCGAGCGATGCCTTGACCTCACGCTCAGTAAGGGAGCGCCCTTCACGCATGATATTGGTCGAATCCGACAGGAGCAGACGTGCCCCATCCGGTCCGGCAAAGGCACGAAACATCTCCAGGTCCGTACCGGAACCGCTCAGCGGACAGGGATCTATCTTAAAATCTCCACTGTGCACTACCCTGCCTACCGGCGTCTCCACCCCCAGGCCGAAACCTTCCGGTATGGAGTGACAGACAGAAAAGAAATGAAAATTGAGATCGCCCATGCGTATCTGGCTGCAGGGCGTTACCGGGCAAAGCTCTACCCTGTCCAGAATATCATGCTCTCTCAGCTTGTGCTCTACCAGTGCCAGTGTAAAGCGCGAGCCGTAAATGCGGGTGCCTCTGAGCTCAGGCACTATCCAGGGCAACGCGCCGATATGGTCCTCATGGCCATGGGTAAGCACAATACCCAGCAGTCTGTCCCTCACTGCGCGCAACGCGCCGAAATGCGGGATGAGCACATCGACACCCAGGTGGGCGTCTTCAGGAAACATCAGGCCGCAGTCCAGCATGACTACGCCGCCGGCAGTCTCCCACAACTGGCAGTTGAGGCCGATTTCTCCAAGGCCGCCCAGAGGGGTAATTGTCAAAAAGTCATTTACGGGCATGGTTCTGCATCAGATCAGGATGAAATTCGCCCATGGCCACATAGATCTGTGCCAGAGCTGTCAGATAGTCGGCCTTGGCCCCGGTGAGGGCCGCCTGCGCCGTTGTCAGATTGGCAGAAGCATCCAGAACGTCAAAATTGGTGCCCACATGCTCCTGATAACGGGCCAATGCCACATTATAGGCCTCAGTAGCCTGCTCCACGCCTTTATGTGCCACGCCGATGCGCTTTTCGGCCTCATGCACGGCCAGCAGCTTTGACTTGACGTCATAGCCCACATTCAATCTGAGATTCTCTTCCTCATAGCGCATCTTGGTCACCAGCCAGCCTGCCTGCTTGTCGGCATAGTGGGTCGTGCCCCACTGAAAGACATTCCAGGTGGCTCTGGCGCCCACTTCCCATGTGGTGCCGCGTGAGCTTCTGTCACCTGCGCGCTGCAAATCGGGCGTATTGCCTGTTTGTGAGATATTATAGTACGCTTCTACCTGCGGGTAGTACTCACTCTGCACCTCGCGCTGACTCTTGCCGGCGATCTCCACAGCTCTGGCTGCCATATACAGGTCTGGCCGCTGACGGTAGGCGCTCTCCAGGCATTCCTCCAGCGAGCGTCGAAACGGAACAGGCTCCAGTTTACCGACATACCTGACAGAAGCCGTGGCTGGCAGGCCCAGAAGTGTATTGAGCATGGCCAGATGTGTATCACGCGCATTTTCTGCCTGTATCAGCAGATTTTCTGCCTGGCTTACATCCACTTCAGCCTGAAGCACATCCAGACGGGGCCGCAATCCCACCTCATAGAAGGCCGTAGTTATGCGCAGCTGATCACGCAGACGGGCAAGGGCATCGCGCTCACTGCGCACGTTCTCTTCTGAACGCAGAAAATTGAGAAAGTACGTCTGTACCTGTTCCGTCATGGCCAGTTCTTCACGACGCAGGGCAGCCCTGTCACTGTCTGCCTGCAGGGCGGCCTTCTGGTAGGCGGCCAGCAGCCTGAAGCCCTGAAAAACAGGCTGAGAGATCTCCACACCCCAGTTATACGTACCCAGTTCTGGCGGACGTGTAGAAGCAGGGCTCGTATCCCGCTCCTGTTTTATGGCAGTATAGCTCATGCCAAGCCTGGGGCCAAAAGCGCCGCGTGCTGATTTGCGGCCAGCTTCAGAAGAGCGTTCCTGAGCTTCAGCCGCTCCAAGGCCGGGGTTATGCCTCAGGGCCTGTTCAACGGCATCTGCCATCCTGACAGAGCCTGAAGGCACGGGCAGAGATTTGCCGTTTCGGAGTGAACGAACCTGTGACATGACAGGGTCTGACGGCCCTCGCAGCCCCCCATCGGCACTGTAACAGGGCGTCGGGCCCGCCACACTGATACCAGCGAGCCAGGCCGCAAGCACGCAGCGAGTGACTGTAACTGATACTTTCATGACTACCTTTTTATTCAAAAACTATGCGCTCACCCTCTTTGAGCAGTTCACAAATACGGTTATACCGCTCTATTGAGGGCAGCAGATTTCTGGCCTTTGCTTCTGCCAGTGAAAGAAGGCCTGCGGCAGCAAAAAATGTTGTACGAATATATGAGCAACGGGCCAGGCATTCCGGTAATTTGTCATAGTATTCAGGGTTTTGCACAACAGCTGTATTAACAATAATCTGCAGGTCATTGACTGCAAAGGCTTCTGTCAGGTCCAGTACGACCTCTTCAGGGGACATCTCAATTTCTTCAAGATCAAAAAAGTTATACTTGACGTCAACTGATACGCTCTGCATGGCAAAGGGGGGCATGATCTTATCCATGTACGCTCCTTGTCATCGTAGCTGCAAGTGCAAAAAAATTTTATTGCTCTATCCTTTCTTATCCCTAACCTGTAGCTGTCAAAAAGACAACAGAAAAGGCCTTTGCGCCTGGATCTGCAAGGAAAATGACAGAAGTGCCAGCAGCCTGCTCTATGCTGGCCGTACAGCGCTATCGCTGACAGTGCTGACAGAAGACCGTACTGCGCCCTGCCACGCGCGTTTTCGACAGTATACGGCCACAAACCGTGCAGGGCTGCCCACTGCGGCCATACACTGCGAAGGAATTCTGAAAGGCACCCACATCACCATTGGCATCACGGTAATCACGGATGGAACTGCCACACTGGGCTATGGACAGACGCAAGACCTCCTGCAGCGATTGCAGAAGTCTTACAGCCTCAGCTCCGGTCAGGCTCGATGCTCTGCGGTCAGGGGCAATACGCGCCCGGAACAGCCCTTCATCGGCATAGATATTGCCTATACCCGCCACTGCCTTCTGATCCAGCAGAACAGCCTTGATCCTGGCATCCCGATTTGCAAGAACAGCTATAAACTCCTGCGGCGACAGATCGAGCGGCTCCGGCCCCAGCTGACGCCAGAAGGCCCAACGCTGCAGGGCATCGGGCGCAGCTGCCAGCACAAGGCCAAACGCCCGCGTATCATCGAAAAAAAGTCGTCGCTGTGTGCCCTGAGGAGTACGCAAATCCCAGATGCAGCGAGTATGCGGGCCAGGGCGTGTACCCTCGGGCCATGTCATGACACGGCCGGTCATACGCAAATGCATGATCAGGCAGTGCGGTGCCTGCGGGGGCGTGGTCACAGGATACAGATCGAGCAGAAGCAGCTTGCCGCGACGGCCTGTACCCATGATGCGCCGGCCATGCAGGCTGCGCATCGGGCAGCTGAGGCTGTGTATGCTGCCCGGTCGCAGAACGTGGCTGTTTTCTATCACACAGTCACAGACCTGAGGGGCCAGGGTACGGGCTACGGTCTCCACTTCAGGCAGTTCAGGCATACTCTCTCATGAAAGATAGATGTCAAGCAGACCTTCAGGCGGGGCAATACGCACGATGCCGGCCTCCAGATCAAAAGCCTCGATAAAGCAGGGTTGTGCCGGGAAAAGGATCTCTCTGCCTTCCGGCGTCTGGATGGACCATATTTCCTGCCCTGCCGGGTACTCCACATGGGCAAGGCGCCCCAGTGGCCGACCGTCCGGCAGTGTGACCGTACAGCCCAGCAGGTCTTCCACATAGGCTTCATCCTGCCCCAGGGGGGGCAGGTCTGTACGGGCCACAAGCAGTTTCTGACCACGCAGACCCTCAGCGGCCGTGCGGTCGCCCACACCTTCCAGCTGAAGCAGGAGGCGCCCTTTATGCTGCCGGCAGGCCAGAAGGCGTACCGGGCGGGGGGCCATCTGGCCCGCCTGCAACCAGAGGGGGGTTTCCAGAAGCAGGGGAGCCTCCGCATGCCAGTCGGCACAAATCTCCCCCTTGATGCCGTGTGGGCGCGACAAGGTACCCATATGGATCAGAGTTTTCGTCACCAGGGCCTGCCGTTATTCAAGGATCTCAAGCACAGTCCGCTTCTGCAGCTTGGTTGAAGCAGCGCCAAGGATGGTGCGCATGGCCCGGGCCGTACGCCCCTGCCTGCCGATGACCTTACCCAGATCTTCCCTGGCGACTCTCAGCTCCAGCACTGTGGCCTGCTCGCCCTGCACCTCAGTGACCACAACCTCTTCAGGGCGGTCTACTAGAGACCTGACGATATATTCAATAAGTACCTTCATCGCGTACCTCCTGGGAAAGCTGATAGCGCACGGGGCAGGATAGCTGATGGCAATCCCTGTGGCGGACGCTGCTCAAATACGGCAGAAGGCTTCGCCCTGTAGAGCGAAACCCTGCCGAAATCTGCGTCACACAAGTCAGGCAGCATCTCCATCAGGGTCAGCTGCCAAAACTGACGTTTACGCCATATGCGCCTTAATCAGGGCACGAACGGTATCAGTAGGCTCAGCGCCACGCGCCAGCCATTCCTTGATCTTATCAGCATTGAGCTTCACATCCGCCGGGTCGGTCATGGGATTGTAGTAGCCCAGATATTCCAGCGGCCGCCCATCACGGCGGGTTTCATCGTTGGCTGCCACTACCCGATAGAAGGGATGCTTTTTGCTGCCGAGACGGGTCAACTTCAACTTCACAGCCATGAGTCAACTTCCTTTGTTTTTTATGTTAGCTTTACACCCACAAAAGGGCAAGGGGGGAAAGGCCGCAGATGCCAGTACCCCATTATTTCTTTTTCTGTTTCTGCCGTTCTTTCTTCTTACGTTTTCTGGCGGCAGAGCCCTTGCCGCTGCTGCTCCGTCCACCAGAAAAACCCATACCGTCCATGCCTTCCATGCCAGGCATGGCCGGCATACCCGGCAGGGCGCCCATGCCAGGCATATTCATGCCCGGCGGCAGGCCGCGTGGCATGCGGGGCAACTGGGGCATGCGGGGCATACCCTTGCCCATTTTGCCGCCCATCATGCCTTTCATCATCTGACGCATCTGCTCAAACTGGCGCACCATCTGATTGACCTGAGCTACAGTCACCCCGGCCCCTCTGGCAATGCGTGCCCTGCGGCTGCCGTTGAGAATATCAGGGTTGCGCCGTTCAGCCATGGTCATGGAGTTGATGATGGCCTCAGTACGCGCCATTTCCTTTTCCGGCATGGCGCCATTGGCTTCTGCCAGCTTTTCGCGCAGGCTCCCAAGGCCCGGAATCATTTTCAGGATGCTGTCCAGTGAGCCGAGTTTCTTGATGCGGCGCATCTGTGTGCGAAAATCTTCCAGGTCAAAGCTGGCCTTCTGCATCTTGCGGGCCAGGGCTTCGGCCTCGTCAGCATCCATGGTTGCCTGTGCTTTCTCCACCAGGGTAAGCACATCGCCCATGCCCAGAATGCGCCCGGCAATACGGTCAGGATGAAAAACCTCCATCTCGGAGAGTTTTTCGCCCATACCCACAAACTTGACCGGAGCTCCGGTCACTGCACGGATGGAAAGGGCCGCACCACCGCGCGCATCACCATCCATCTTGGTGAGCACTACCCCGGTAATGCCCAGACGTTCGTTAAAGACCTCTGCCACGGTGACAGCATCCTGCCCGGTCATGGCGTCAGCAACGAACAAAATTTCCTGCGGGCGCACAGCAGCCTTGATGGCTGCCAGCTCATCCATCAGGGGCTCATCCACATGCAGTCGCCCGGCAGTATCCAGCAAAAGAACAGTAGCCTGCTCTTCACGGGCACGTGCCAGGGCCGTAACCGCAATATCCACCGGCTTCATGTCTGCGGCAGAGGGATAGCAGGGCATGTCAAGCTGTCGGGCCAGGACGGTCAGCTGGTCAATAGCTGCCGGGCGATAGACGTCAGCCGGCACCAGATAGGGGCGCATCTTCTGCTTACGCAACAGATTGGCCAGCTTGCCTGCCGAAGTCGTCTTGCCCGAACCCTGCAGGCCCACCAGCATGATGACCGCAGGTTCCTGCCCCTGCAGGTTCAGCCCTGTTGTTTCGCCCCCCAGAAGGGCTACCAGCTCGTCATGGACGATCTTGACCACCTGCTGGGCCGGGCTGACACCCTTGAGTATCTCCTGCCCCAGACATTTGGCGCGCACATTTTCGACAAAGTCCTTAACGACCTTGAAATTGACGTCCGCTTCCAGCAGGGCAAGCCGCACTTCACGCAGCCCGGCCTGTACATTTTCTTCCGTAAGCTGACCACGCCCGCCAAAGGAACGGAATACGCTGGATAATCTGTCTGAAAGGCTTTCGAACATGAAGACCCCGTCTACGCAAAAACAGCCCGACTGCACAGTACAGTCGAAGCAAAAATTCATAGGCTGTTTACCCGGCTTCGTCAAGGCCCTGAAAATTTGGCCGCAGAACAGACAGCTACCTGCATGACCATGGTGCGTAATGCCAACCTGAGACATTACTGCAGGCCGTCAAAACAACTTATATGGGGTTGGATTCTGAAAAAGAAAAAAATTTGAAAAAAAGAGACATGCGTAACATATTGAAATAATTGAGATTCATCGACAGACCGACTGTTGATGAATCGTTGTTTTTCAATAGCTGAGAGGCCTGTTTTTGGCAATACCTTCTCTTAAGCCCAATAATTATCTCAGACGTTTACAAAAATAAATAAAATAAATTCAATATGTTACATATTATTTAACTCTCCCTGATAAGTCCTGTCATCAACAGTCGGTCTGTCAGTGACGCCTGCAGGCTTCACGACAGCAAAACATGGCGGCAGCATGGAGAGGACAGAACTTACCTTCTCGATCCTGGTGACTACCCAGGGCAGAACGCACGAGCTTGCGGCCTTCATGCGTTCCCTGTGTCAGCAGGGGGGTGTGAGCTGCACGCTTATCGCAGGCATGCAGGAGACGCCCACAGACCCGACCAGTCTTATCCAGAACCCGCCCTATGCCATTGTACACAAGGCCCTGCCCCGCCTGGGTCTGTCACAGGCGCGCAATGCCCTGCTTACTGAGGCCACAGGCGACATCCTTGCTCTTGCTGATGATGACTGCCTCTACCCTCCTGACCTGCTGCCAGCAGTCGCGAAATTTTTCAAAACACATCCGCGCTGCGCTGTGCTCATCTGTGATGCGGATTGTCAAAAGCCCACCCCGCAAAAACGCTGGCAGGTCTTGCACAAGGCCCCATCATATACCCTCTTTTTCAAGCGCAGTGCTGTGACAGAAATCGGCCCCTTTGATGAAAACATGGGCATAGGCGCTGACACGCCCTGGCAGAGCGGGGAGGAAACAGACTTTGTGCTCCGTATCATGGAAAGGGGTTATCAAGTATGGCGCATACCTGC
>JAFQNG010000094.1 GCA_017396005.1 Desulfovibrio sp. | reverse complement strand
GTCCGTAACAATGTTGCTGGCACCATGAACATTCTGGAAGCCATGAGGCTTGAAGGTGTACGCAATATTGTGGTTTCAAGCACTGCGGCTGTTTACGGCATACCTGACCACTGCCCCATTACAGAAAACATAGCAACGCAGCCCATCAACCCATACGGTGAAACCAAGCTTTTCATGGAATGGATGCTGGCAGACTATGCCAGGGCCTATGGCCTCTCATGGATGGCTCTGCGTTATTTCAATGCCGCTGGTGCCGACCCTGACGGCGAGTGTGGTGAATGCCATGACCCCGAAACCCATCTTATACCCAGAGCACTGAAGGCAGTTACCGGGGAACTAACAGATTTCAACATCATGGGTGACGATTACCCCACATCGGATGGCACCTGCATTCGAGACTATATCCATGTAACAGATTTAGCTGCAGCGCATGTGCTGGCCATGCAGTACCTTTCGCAGGATGAGAACGGAAAAGGCTATGCCCTGAACCTGGGCACTGGCAAAGGCATCTCGGTACGAGAAATTCTGGATGCTGTTGCTCGCGTTACAGGCAGGCAAGTGCCTCACACCATCGGCCCCCGGCGTGCTGGCGATCCACCTGTTCTGGTTGCTGATGGCAGCCGTGCAGCTGCACTGCTGCACTGGCATGCCATATACTCTGATCTTGACAACCTCATTGCTGATGCCTGGCGTTGGCATACATCTAATACTGTCAAAAAATAACTTTTGCCTTACCTCGATAATAATGAAGTTGTATGAGTGTGTTCATAGGCAGTTGCGGATTATTATAGCCCTTGTTTTGCGTGAGATACATACCCTCTATGGACACGCAAAGCTTGGTTATGTATGGGCCATTATACGCTCAGGATTTTCCATTGCCATATTCTGGACTTTTCGAACAATCATGCACTCACCAGTACCACACGGCATGACAGTTCTTTCGTATCTGTGTATGGGCTTTGTCATATGGAATATTTTCTCTGAAACATTAACAAAATGTATGAACAGCATATCAGGGAATAAACCTTTGTTAACTTTTCCACAGGTTTTTCCTCTTGATATAATGATTGCTCGATCATTGGTTGTTTTTGCAACACAGATAGTATGTATTTCTGTCATCTTGATCTTTGGTATTATGTTAAACTATGAAGTGACAATTGCAAATATCGGCATGCTTATCAGTGCACTGATTTTTGCAGTTTTCTTTGGCTTTGGTTGTGGTATCATTTTGTCAACATTATCTTTTTATATGCCAGCCCTGCAAAATATTGTGCCCATGATTTTGCGTATCATGTTTTTTGCATCTGGAGTCTTTTTTTCTGTAAGTATGTTCAGCCATCGTGTTGGTGAATGGCTGTTATTGAATCCAGTCATGCAATTTATAGAAATGGCCCGTACTGCCATGTCTGATGGCTATGTTTCACCGTATTTTGATATCGAATATCTGCTTATGATTAATCTGTCAGTACTGACTTCAGGCTTACTGCTTGAACGATTTAACCGCAGGCGTTTGCAGGCATAGCACGATGATCAGACTGCGTAATATCTGTAAGAGTTACAAATTCGGTGATCGCAGACGGGTCATCCTTGATGATCTGAGCGTGGATTTCAAGCCCGGTGTCAATGTGGGCATTCTTGGCCGTAATGGTGCAGGCAAATCCACACTCATGCGTATCATCGGTGGTTCTGCATTTCCGGATTCCGGTACTATCGAACGCACCAGCCGTATTTCATGGCCCATCGGCTTTTCAGGCTGTTTTCACGGCAGCCTGACAGGTCGGGCCAATCTGCGTTTTGTGAGCCGTATTTATGGCGCTGATATCAAGGAAGTGACTGCTTTTGTGGAGGATTTTTCCGAACTTGGCGATTATATGGACGTACCTGTCAACAGCTATTCATCAGGCATGAAAGCCAAGCTTGCCTTTGGCCTGAGCATGGCTATCGGCTTTGATTTTTACCTGATAGACGAATTGACAGCTGTTGGTGACGCATCGTTCAAGGCCAAGAGTGTTCAGGTTTTCAATGAACGAAAAGCCCAGTCAACACTCATCGTTGTTTCACATAATATTGGTACTATTGAACAGCACTGTGATATCGTCGGCGTTCTGGATAAGGGTAAACTTGTTTTCTATAAAGATATCTATAATGCCATCATCGAATACGAACGTATCTGCCAGGAGTCTTCCACAATGACCTTTGATACAGAATCGGAGAACGCATGAAACCATATATGTTATTTCTACTGTTACTCTGTTTGCTGTGCACGTCATGCGCGCATAAACATGCTGTTATTCCGGATACTCCTGCTCCTGAGACGATTCCGACTTCACCGGATGCTTCTCTTGCTTCCTTTATCGGGCATGGGGCAGAAGGCGAAAGCAGAATATTTGACGATACAAGCTTCGGTACATCTGTTACAGCAACCATTGGCAAGCCCTATGTGTCGGCTCTGGGGCAGTCATGCCGCAAGGCCTATATTAGCGCACGTTCGGATAAACGTCTGATAGCCGCATGCAGGGGTGAGGCTCAGCAGTGGCATCTTGCGCCTGATATCTTTGTGCCGGGAGTGTTTTGATGCCCGAAGCACAAAAGCCACTTGTGCCTGCTGCCGGGGCTGAGACGCCAACAGTCAGTGCCCAGCCCAATGCAGTAATGGGCAGTGTCACAGAATCTGCCTTGGCGCTGGAGATCCTGGAGGCTCAGGAATCGTCACATAAGGCGGCTCTGGCCATCAAGGCGGCGGAGAACTCTCTTTCCATACCTCCTGAGGTACGCCAGTTGCTGCATGAGGCAAAAGATCAGTCAGCGCAGGCTGTGGCTTCGGTGCAGGCTGCCGAACGGGTATGGAAAACGCGGATGGGCACAGAGGATGATATGCCTGTGGTGCGCAAGCATATCATCAAGGCCAGAGTCTATGCCGAAAAGGCCTCGGAGATCGCACGCAGCGCCACACTGGCCATGATGACTGCTGAAGGCAGGGAGAAAACAACGAACACGGCAGCTGAACTGTCTGTGTCAAGCCCAGCTGCGCCAAATCCTGGTGCGACAACCCAGCCCGGCAAGACAGAGCAACCAAGGGAGATGCCTGGTACGCCAGTCAATAAAGGGGCTGTCAGCCCTGCCTTGCAAATGCCTGCACTCAAAACATCAAAGAGCGCTCTTGCGGCAGAGAAGGAGCGTGTTACAGGTGTACTGGCAGGTATTGCTGCTCGTGCAAAGACGTTTTTTGCTCGCAGGGGGCTGGTCAAACGGCTGATAGCCTTGCTTGTCCTGCTGCCGGGCCTGCTGGTCTTTCTCTATCTCAGCCTCTGGGCTTCGGATATGTATATATCTGAAGCCAAATTCGCTGTGCGTGGACAGACCGCTGCCCCGGCCATGGATGCCCTGAGTTCGCTCTTTCGGGTGACCACGTCCACGCAGAGCGATTCCTATATTGTGCTCAACTACATCACCTCGCTGGACATGTGCAATAAGCTGGATGCCAAGCTGCACCTGCGTGCCCATTACAGCGACAGGGCACACGATTTCTGGTTCCGTTTGCAGAAAGACCCCACACAGGACGAAATGCGGGAATACTGGCAATGGGCCGTGACGACTGCTTATGACCCGGATACGGGCATCTTGTCGGTAGAGGTCAAGGCCTTCAGTGAAGACATGGCACAGAAGATCTGCCAGGGCATACTGGAAAACAGCGAAGCCCTGGTCAATGCCATGAACCAGCGGGCACGGGCTGACGCCATCTCCCAGGCACAGCTGGAGGTCAACAGGGCAGAAGAGCGCATCCGCAAGGCACAGGCCAGCATGCGCGCCTACCGAGAACGCACCATAATACTGGACCCACAGGCTGTGGCCACAGGCCTGTACGGCGTGGTCAATGAGCTGGAAGCCTCAGTCACCAAAACAACGGCAGAGCTGGCCGAGGCTCTGACCTTCATGAAGGGCGACAGCCCGCGTGTGGTGCAACTGCGCAACCGCCTTGAGGTACTGCAAAAACAACTGGAAGCGGAAAAACAACGCCTGGCAGGCGACCTCAAACAGGATGTGCCACTGAGCGCTTTGGTCAGCGAGTTCCAGAGCCTGGCTCTGGAAGAGGAATTCGCACAGAAGCAACTGACCTCGGCCATGGCCTCGCTGGAGGCTGCACGGGTGCAGGCTGACGCGCAGTCCCTGTACATTGAGGCGTTCGAGCGGCCTACATTGCCGGACGAATCGCTCTATCCCCGGCCCATCTACTTTACCTTTATCTTCATGGTCACGGCCCTGCTGCTTCTGGGGCTGGTCTCCCTGATCATTGCTGCCGTGCGTGAACATGCGGGGTTCTGATGATGACACGACTGTATAGCTGCATTGCCCTTATCTGTCTGCTGCTGGCTGCCGCACCTGTGGGCGCTGTCAGCACATCCACGGCCTCGCGTCAGGCCCTCATGGGCGGCCTGGCTGACGGGGTGAACGGCCAGAGCGGCCAGCCTACGGCCCGGCCTGCCATTGATGCGGATACTGTCATGCCGCAGGCACGACAGGGCGCGGGCATGCAGCCCGGCCAACTGCAGGAGCAGCAATCCCCGTACAGCCCGGTACAACGGGCCTTTCTGCCCAGGGTAGAGCCTGCGCCCATCAGCGCGCCCCCTGCCTGGGCACAAAGCCCGTACCCGGCCAATGCCATGGAAGGCCTGCAACCCTTCGGGGCATCGCTCTTTCTGGGCAACTTTGCCGGAACCTGGCATGAC
>JAFQNG010000093.1 GCA_017396005.1 Desulfovibrio sp. | reverse complement strand
TCACCCCTCTGTCTGACGCCGCGTCAGTAGCCTTGGCAATGCGTCTGTATGAAGAAAGCACGGTCTGGGCCGCCCATCTTGGTATTTCAGGACGTTCCTTTACTCTATCGTCCTTTCCAGACGTTGGGGGACTGCTGGATGCAGCGATACATACACGACTGCACCTGGACGTAGACGCTTTCTGGGCTTTACGGCAAATGTTACGCTTGGCCCAAAGCGCCTGTGATGCCATTGACGTTCCAGAAGGGCCTGCACACTGGCCGCATCTGCTGGCCATGATTCGAGAGGCACCACTGGCAGTACAGCTAACAGCAGCGTTGACGCGATGTATCTCTGATGACGGCCTCATCAGGGACGAAAGCTCCCCTGAACTCTACCGTCTGCGTGGTGAGTTGCGCCGTCTGCATCAGAGCTGCATGCGCAAGGTCAAGGACTATGCCCTGCAATACAATATAGTGGCGTATTTGCAGGATAACTTCATGACGCTTTCTTCTGACCGCTATGTGCTGCCGCTCAAAACCAATTTCAAGGGGCGCATGCAGGGTATCATCCATGACTGGTCTCAGACAGGTGAAACCTGCTATTTCGAGCCCATGTTTCTGGTGGAGATTAACAATCATCTGCAGGAACTCAAGCACGAAGAGCGAGAAGAAGAACGCAGAATTCTGGCCTATCTGCTAGATCTGCTGCGGGCCGAACTGCCTGGCACAAGAGCTGCGCTGAATTTGCTGGCACAGCTTGACCTGCTGCAAGCAAAACGCCATTTGGCCGAGGTTTTCCAGGGACGGTCCATTGCTCTTGCTCCAGAAGCAGAAGGCATACATCTGGTGCAGGCCCGCCATCCGCTTCTTGCTTTAATCCGGGCCAAGGACGGCAGCCAGCCTGTGCGTCCGCTGGACATAGTACTACGACCGGGCGAACGCGCTCTGGTGATTACAGGCGGCAATGCGGGCGGAAAGACCGTCTGTCTGAAAACACTGGGCCTTATCGCCGTTATGGTGCTTAGCGGCCTGCCCGTGCCTGTAGAAGCCGGTTCACACCTGCCCTGGTTTGATCGCATGGACGCCTTTATTGGCGATGAGCAAAGCCTTGACGATAATGTTTCTACATTTACAGCACAGATAGATCATCTGGCAAAAGCTTGGAAACACCTTGATCAGAACGGCCTTGTATTGCTTGACGAATTCGGCGCAGGCACTGACCCGGCCCAGGGTGCAGCACTGGCTCAGGCCGTACTTGACGAATTGCTAAGCAAACATACTTTTGTACTGGCAGCCACGCATTTTCCGGCCCTCAAATCTTACGCGCTGACGCGCGAAAGGGTTCGCGCGGCCTCCATGCTCTTTGACCCAAACACCAAGCGGCCACTTTTTCGCCTAGCTTACGACCAGGTAGGTTCCAGTCAGGCCCTGGATGTAGCGCGAGAACACAATTTGCCCCAAGCCATCCTGCGCCGCGCTGAACACTACCTCCTGCAGGATGGGCAGGATGCTACGCAGTTACTGGAAAGACTCAATTGTCTGGCTGCACAACGAGAGGAAGAGCTGGCAACATTACGGAAAGAACAGGAAAAAGTCCGGCAGGGTATACAAAAGATGCGTGACCAGCTGGAGAAGGAACGTACACGTCTGCACGAGGAGGTGCGCGGCCATGCAGCGGAACTGATGCGTGCATGGAAGGAAAACCGAGTAACCTCCAAGCAGGCTCTGAAAGAAATGTCGCGCCTGCGGGCCAGCCTGGCACCTGCACCAAAAGAAGAAGCTGTCTCTGTACTGCCCAGGCCTGATCATTTTGTTCTCGGCCAGACCGTGCTGCACAGTGTCTTCAGAAAGAGCGGCCGTATTACGGATGTGGACGAGCGGCGCAAACGGGTACGCCTTGAAATGAATGGTGTCAGTATCTGGGCTGAAATGCAGCACCTGCGCTGCACTACCCAGAGTGCCCCCAAAGCTGCCGGCACTATTACACAACCTGCGCGTAAAGGACTTGCCCTGCGACTTGACCTGCGCGGCATGCGGGCTGATCAGGCCCTAGCAGAAGTAGAACGTTTTCTAGACAAGGCTCTGCTGTCAGGCTCACCGGAAGTGGAGATCATACACGGGCGGGGTACAGGAGTGTTGCGCCGCCAGGTGCATGATTTTCTGCGAGGATTCCCGTCTGTGGAAACTTTCGTCCTTGCGCCTGAAGACAGGGGCGGCGACGGCATGACCATAGTCAATCTGCGTTAGCAGAGCGCCTCTGTAAAGTGGAGGCGCAGGAGCAAGGCAATGCAATCCCGAGACGCCATCCGCGTCATAAAGGAACGGTTGAATATAGTCGAAGTGATACGCCGCTATGTGGAGCTGAAGCGTAACGGATCACGCTGGGTGGCGCCCTGCCCTTTCCATCAGGAAAGCAAGCCCTCATTTTCTGTCAATGAAGACCAGGGCATATTTTACTGTTTTGGATGTCAGGCGTCAGGCGATATTTTTGATTTTTATGGCCGCATCAATGGTCTAGATTTTAGAGAAACACTGGAGCAGCTGGCTGCAGAGACTGGTATCAACCTTGAACGCAACCCGAGGGGCGCCCGATATCAAGAAGAGGAGCGACAACGCCGCTCCAGCCGTCAGCAGATGCTGCGCATGCATGAACTGGCTGCAGCTCATTTTGCTGCAGCCCTGCGAGGCAAAGACGGCGCAGAAGCCCGTGCCTATGTGGAAAGACGTGGGCTTAGCCCGGATATAGTCGAACGCTTCGGGCTTGGATGGGCTAGAAGAGAATGGCAATCTCTGAGTGACGCCCTGCGGCGTGCAGGCTTTGACGCACATCTGGCCGCGGAGGCAGGCCTTCTGGGGCAGTCTGGCCAGGGCCGAGCGTACGACCGTTTTCGAGGGCGAATGATTTTCCCCATCAAGAACCTCTCCAATCAGGTCATTGCCTTTGGAGGCCGTATTATCGGCGATGAGGACGAAGCCAAGTACATCAACAGTTCGGACTCTCCCATTTATAAGAAAGGTGAACACCTTTACGGTCTGCCCCAAGCACGATGTGCCATTGCGGCCAAGGGCAGTGCCCTTTTGACAGAGGGCTATATGGACGTACTCACGCTGCATCAGTTCGGCTATGACAATGCCGTAGGGGTACTGGGTACGGCACTGACCCCGGAGCAGATCAAGCGTCTTTCAGGTTTTGCCTCCCGCCTGATGCTGCTGTTCGATGGCGACCGGGCTGGACGCAAGGCTGCCCTGCGCTCCTGTGAAATGCTGCTGACGCGGGGGCTTGCTTGTAACGTTGTGCTGCTGCCTGAAGGGGAAGATATCGACAGCCTCCTGAGGGGTCAGGGTGTTGCAGCTTTTGAAGCCTTGCAGGCTACTGCCCCAGACGGGTTGCGTTTTTGTGTGGATGTACTCAAGGCCCTTGCCCCGCGTGAAACCGTGGAGTGGGCGCGTAATTTTATCAGCCGCGTGGAAGTGCCGGAGCTGGTCAGTCCCTATGCTTCTGCTCTGGCTGCACATTTACAGCTGTCAGAGGCTGTACTCAGACAGAGCACAGTTGAGTACAGGTCTGGAAAAACAGCCAAAGACGATAGAAGGCTCTCTATCCGCGCCCGTCAGAACATGCGGGATGTACAAATTATGATCTATGCCGTGCGCTACCCTGACCGTCTGGCAGATCTACGTGCCCTTGGGGCGGACCTGGCACTGCAGTCGCCCAATGCACGACAGTTGTGGGATATTATTGAGGAATGGGGAGTACAGGCGCCCCATTACTTCAACGAACGTCAGAAAGCTTTTTGGTTCAGCGAACGCGGCCCTGACAAAGCTCCTTTGGACAGTGGCGACAAAGAGCTGGAAGGTCTGCGGCGCGACCTTGAAGCCTATTATGCTTCAGCGCAAAAATCCTCTGTTTCTGCAGCCTTACGTGAGAACATGGGCAGAGGTGACTTTGCGGCAGATTTGGATTATCTTCGCGTACTTCAGGAAAGCTTGGAGAAAGGGTATGAGCAATCTTAAAGATATTCAACAAATCCAATCTCTTATTGCCAAAGGCAAGGGCACCGGCTATCTGACCTTCGATGAAGTGAACAAAGCCCTGCCCATGGAGATGAGCACTCCTGAACAGTTTGAAGAAATCATTGGTATTTTCGAGCAGCTGGAAATCGCCATTGTAGATTCCGACAAAGACGGCAAAAAAGTTACCTCGCCCAACGCCGAAACCGATGACGAACTGGTGGATGGCGGGTTGAGCCTGGCCGATGACGAAGATTCAGCAGACTATTCTTCCCGCAGCACAGATCCTGTACGCATGTATCTGCGAGAGATGGGCGCCGTGCCGCTGCTGGATCGTGACGGTGAAGTGGTCATAGCCAAAAAGATAGAAATGGGAGAGCAGGATGTGCTCTACGCGCTGGTGGAAGTGCCCGTAGCTGTGGAGGAGCTCATCAACGTGGGAGAAGACCTGCGTCAAAACCGGATCAAGCTTAAGGACGTGGTCAAGACCATAGAAGAAGACGACCCCAGTGAAGATGAAATGAACCAACGTTCACGTGTCATTCTTCTGCTGGACGAAATCAAGCAAGTCTTCAAGAAAAAGCGCAAGATATACAAGAAGCTGGATGACTGCTGCACTCTTGAGCGTCGTGTGGCTGCCGCGCAGAAAGAAATCATGGCCTTCAAAGAAGAGATAGTCACCCGACTACGCGATATCAAGCTTGAAAAAACACTCATTGACCGCATCATCGAAACAGTAGAAGACTATGTGCGTCAGATGCACAACTGTCAGCGAGATCTGTCGGCCTATATCCTCTCTACGGGCCGTACTCAGGCAGAGATACAGGCACTGTTCGAAGGCTTGGAAAAACGTGAAATTAATCCTGCAGAAGCTGCCCGCGACCTTAAACTCAGCGTAGATGAGCTTTTCTCCTTCAAGGAAATGATCATCGGCAAAATCGAGATATCTAGACGCCTGCAGGAAAAATGCTGTCACAACGTGGGTGATCTCGAAGAGGTACTCTGGCGCATCAAACGGGGCAATATTGCTGCTATGCGTGCCAAGCAGGAACTCATCCGCTCCAATCTGCGGCTTGTAGTCTCCATTGCCAAAAAATATACCAACCGCGGCCTGCAGTTCCTCGACCTCATACAGGAAGGCAATATCGGCCTCATGAAGGCTGTGGACAAATTTGAATATCAACGCGGCTACAAGTTCTCCACCTATGCCACCTGGTGGATACGACAGGCCATTACCCGCGCCATAGCCGATCAGGCTCGTACCATCCGTATTCCTGTACACATGATTGAGACCATCAACAAGCTCATCCGTACCTCCCGCTATCTGGTACAGGAGCTGGGCCGTGATCCCACGCCCGAAGAAATTGCCGAGCGCATGGAATACCCGGTGGAAAAGGTCAAGAAAGTGCTCAAGATCGCCAAGGAACCAATCTCGCTGGAAACACCCATCGGTGATGAAGAGGATTCCAGCTTGGGCGACTTTATTGAAGACAAAAAGGCCGTAGCCCCGGCCGAAGAAGTCATCAATACCAAACTGTCTGAGCAACTGGCCGCAGTACTGGCTGATCTTACCCCCCGTGAAGAACAGGTCCTGCGTAAGCGCTTTGGTATTGCTGAAAAAAGTGACCATACTCTGGAAGAGGTGGGCAAGCTCTTCAACGTCACCCGTGAACGCATTCGCCAGATTGAGGCCAAGGCCTTGCGCAAGCTGCGTCACCCTGTGCGCAGCCAGCCCCTGCGTTCCTATTACGAGAACTGAGGTTCCTGCAATGCCCTTTCGTCCCCTCCTGTCTTGCCTGCAAGCTTTGGCCCGCCGGTGCACGATCGTGCTGTGCAGCTGCACGTTTTTTGTCTTGTTCTGCCTGGTCAACCCGCTGACGGTTACAGGCAGGGAGGCACTGTCGCAGGGTTTGGTGGCTCTCAACTTTGACGGAGACACGCTCAAGCTTACAGACAGACGTGTGGTGCGTCTGGCGGGCATTGATACGCCCGAGATGGGTAGCAAGGATGCCAGACCACAGTATTACGCCCGTGAATCACGAGCACTGTTGACACAACTGACCAAGGGAAAAAAAGTCTTTCTACATGCTGCGGGGGCAGACAACAAAGACCGTCATGGTCGCCTTATAGCAAATGTACGGTTAGAGGATGGCCGCTCTCTCAATGAAATCATGCTTGCAGAAGGTGCGGCCTTCTTTTACCCGCACAAAGGCATGGACCTTCAATTAAGCCAGCGCCTTCTGGCCATACAGCAAAAAGCCATACAGGAGCGGCGCGGTCTTTGGGCACATCTGCTGACCTTACCCGTAGCCCGCCAGACCTACATGGGCAATCGCAATTCTCAGCGCTTCTTCCCCAGCGACTGCGCTGAAGCCCAGCGTATCAAACCACGCAATCGCGTCTACTACGGTACACTGATGGATGCCTTTCTGGCTGGTTATGCTCCGGCCAGGGTCTGTCCCTTCTGGCCCATACAACAATAAGGCAGCATAATGGCAAAAAAACGGCTCCGGGCCGCCCAGGGCATTGAGGCGGCCTGCATCCTTTTTCAGCTCAACAGTAAAGAAGAGGACATACTGCGTCTGGCCACTGAGGCCGGCTTACCCGCTGAGACTCTACCACCGGCAGACAAGGCTATGCTCTGTCTGGAATGGCAGGCCTTTACCCATGCTGTGCTTACGTCAGGCCTCATGCAATATGCACCTAACAGCGTTTTGGTGGGCTATCTGCGAGAGACAGGCAACCTGCTGGCTCAGACGCGCACTGGCATTCCTCAGATGGCCCAAGCCGACTTTGTGGACGGACCCTTTGCCGCTCATATGGCCCTGCTTGGCCACGGTAGGCAGGCCGAGTGCCCGACACTCTTCTGCCGCAGACTGGCTGAAATTCCGCATATGGCCACGGCCGCGTACGATAAGCATGTAGAGGCTCGTCTGGCGGCGCTGATGGCCATGGTCATCAGCGCTGTATGGGACAAGCTGGATCAGTACGAGATACTGGCAGATTAAATAAGAATCCCCGGCAGCTGCCGGGGATTCTGTGTGGGTAGACGGTGGATGCAGCCCCACCTCCCATACCCGATGGGCAAAGGAAAACCACAATGAGTATTCTTTCCATCCTGATGTTGGCTGATACGCCGGTCATTATAGCTATCGTCTCGCTATTGGGCGCTCTAGCCTTGACACTGGTAAATCTGACACGCCTGAGTAACCGCAGGAGCAACTGACCATGTTCTTCGATGTCTTCATCTGGGTCGCCTATATTACCATTTTTGTCTGGCTGGCCCGCAAAGGACAGGGACATGATGCCCTTGCCTCCGGCAAAGTCGGTTTTACTATTCAGGCTTTTGCCTATGTGGCTACCTATATCTCTGCCGTTGCCCTGGTAGGTTTCGGCGGTCTGGCTTATGCCTATGGGCTGCAAATGCTGCTGGTAGCGGCAGGCAACGTCTGGATCGGAACATGGCTGGTCTATCGTTTTCTGGCCTGGCCTACACGGCTCTGTCAACGTAATCTGCAGGCACGTACGCCTACGCAACTGCTGGCCAAAGGGCATCGTAGCCCTCTTCTGGGCAAGATGCTGGCTATGCTCTTTGCGGTTTTTCTGGGAGTGTATGCCTCTGCCGTTATTAAGGGAGCTGCTCTGCTCTTGGCACAGATACTGCCTTTACCCGTCTGGGCGCTTATCTGGCTGGTGGCTATTCTTGTGGCTTTTGCCGTCTTTGTTGGAGGCTTGCGAGGCGTACTGTACACTGAGGCCATGCAGGGGTTCGTCATGCTTGTGGGCATCTGTATGCTGGTTGCAGCAGTTTTCAGCGCCGTAGGCGGCCCTATACAGGGAATGGCCCAGCTTGCCACACTATCTCCTACGGATAAGGCCACGGAAGGCTTTGTCTCCCTGTCTTCAGGAGAACAGGGCTGGTTTATTATCTCTCTGATAGTGGTAACTTCCTTTGCAGTTTGGGCCCAGCCCCAGATGATCCAGCGCCATTTTGCCCTTAATTCCGCAAGGCAGGTCAACCGTATTACCCCACTTGCCATGCTGGTGCTGACGGTACTGGTAGGGGGGGCTTATTATGCGGCCTCGCTTTCTCGACTCATCCTTCCAGAAATGTCATCCCCTGATGATGTCATGCCGACGCTGGTCAAGATGCTGCTACCTGATATAGGTTTGCAGATTTTTGTTCTGGCCATTGTTTCAGCATCCCTCTCTACGGCTACCGCCATCTTCCATATCGCAGTTTCAGCCATCGCAGAGGATCTGCCCGGGCGTAAGGCTTCACGGCCCATGTGGCTTGGTGGCATCATTTTTTGTGTGTTGCTCTCTGGCGGCTGTGCTCAAATAAAAGGACAGCTCATTGCCCTGCTCTGTACCACCAGCTGGAGCATCGTTGGTGCCACGGTGCTGGTCAGTTATGTGGCTCTGGTCCGCTTCGGCAAGCGCAGCCGCCTGGCAGCTTGGACAAGTGTCTCTTGTGGTTTTCTTTCCTGCATGGCATGGTATCTTGTTGCTCATCAGGGTTTTGCCATAGCGCCACTTTTCTGGCAGCAGGGAACACTTATCCCTCCCTTCTTTGTGGGCTTCTTCTGTTCTCTTGCGGGCTGGTTTGCTGGCTGGGCAATGGATCATGAAGGCCGAAAAAAGTCATCCTTCTGGCCGATAAGTACGAGTGAAAACAAATAGACGTTAACTACTGGACGAAAACTTATCCTATGAGACTTCTTGATTCTGCAAAAAATATTTTCAACTCTGCAAAAGATTCTGTATTGGATGTATCTCTTAATACAGCAGTCAAGCCTTTTTTAAACAAAGCTATTTCAGGATATGGCGAAATCTACGAATTAAAAATAGAAAATAAAAATATTAAGGCAAAGGGTATACTATGTGGCCTGGAAGATAAGGAAATCGAAGTCGTCTGTGAGCATGTTCATATCAGTGAAGACGGGCTAAAATTAAGCCTATATGGTTTCAAATCTAACATGCCTTTTGCAGAAAAAGCATTGAACAATTTTGCTGCCCGTGATTATAAAATTACATCTGAGGTCTTGCAAAAAGCTCTTGTACTTCTTCGAAAGTCTTTTTAGGCGAATTCTTCGCTCAGGCGGGCTGCGTTTCTGGCTCTTGCCCACAGTCTCTTTCTCTAATTGCTCAAACGTAACTGCAACGCGTATCTGCTGCAACATCGTTACCTTGCCCCAATACACAACGCTAAGATCTATCAATTTTTGGATTTTTTCAAGTTCAGAGGTGGCTGAAAAACGACAAACTGTCTGCCCTCTTCCACTATACGCCAGCTGTGTCGCACCTTTTGCGGCACAGTATAGGTTGCCCGCTCATAGGCATCGGCTTTGACGGTATCCATCTGATCTCGCTCCATGAAGACAGTGACCTTGTTTTCCAGCAGCTCCTGATACAGGGTATCGGCCTCAGCATTGATCTCCCAGTCAATGAGCCAGTCTGAGCTGCATACCGGTTTGTCGTCATTGAGATAGTACGATAGACAGAAGCCGGGCAGTGTCTTATATACAGGGCCGTACTTGGCCCGCAGCACCTTAAGTTCTTCCAACTTTTCGTACATGATGGGATCTACCATGACATTTTGAGCTTTGGGATAGATTTGTCCCGCATCCAGACTCAGGGCAGCCCGAGGCATGGACCTGGCAGGAAAGACATAAGGATGCTGATAGCCTGCCCAGAACATCAGCAGGCCTGCTGCAAGGCAGGCCCAGGTCAGAGGCAGAGCCCGCCCGCCCATGCGGATGTGCACTGCTATAAAAGACAGAATGAGCGGCACGGCAAAAAAAGCCGGGATCTTGTATCCTCCGCTGATGGCCACTGACCACGATGTCAACAGGGCAGCGCCCAGGGCCACACGGGCCAGCCATATACTGCGCTTGGGGCTCCCCCCTTCTGGAGCCCGCAGCCATGGCACAAGAAATACTGACGGCAAAAATACAGACAAAGCGCCCAGAAGCATAAAAAATGTGGGCCAGGATGTGCCATATCCTATCCATGCCTCCGTACGACAGACTTCCAGAACGTACCAGACAGTCAGTACGGCTAGATAGACATAGCTCGGGAAAAATGCACGAGGTATGGGCCAGCCGCGCAAACGAAAAACCAGCCATGGCACACAGGCCATTATGGGCAGCCACCAGTTTTGTCTCAGGTAGATAAATATTCCCGCATCCAGGGCTTCAGCCATATATAGCTGACCTGTAGTCATGCGTAAGAAAGCATCCATAGCACCTGTCAGCCACAGCGTAACGTACACGGCAGCCATAAGCCCAAGCCAGCCGACAAGACATTTTGCCCCGCTCTGCCAACGCCCGCTATACAGCCAGGCCAGTGCCACTACCGCTAAGGGTACCAACAGAAAAGACTGCTTGCATAACATGGCACAGCCGGCCAGCAGACCAGCCACAGCCGGCCTGCCACTGACCGCGCACCAAATGCTCCCTGCAGCAAACAGGATGCCATCTACCGTATGCCAGGGCATGTGCGGGAAACTATGTACGCCCCAGACAAAACCGCATGTCGCCAGCAGGGCCGCAGGCAAGCCCATACGCTCCAGATTGAATACTTTATTTAGACTGGCCGTAACCAGCCAGGAGGTTGCCAGCATGGCGGCTACAAAACCGGCCTTACCGCCCAGGACCTCCCATCTCTCAGGCGTGATCCATAGCCAGAAGGCATGCCAGTACAGAGGCAAAGCAGGCTTGATATAGTAAAAATCCCGATAGGGGACCTGTCCTTCAAGGATACGCCAGGCATAGCCGTAAAAATATCCGAAATCCGTACTGTCCATACCATACGGCGTATATAGAACGAGATATGCCAGAGGAATAAGAATACCCGCGAGGCCTGTCGTCAGACGGGTTGCCGGCGAAAAGGTTTGCTTTGAAGGAGGAGAATAGCCCATAAAATTTTCCTTTGCCTGGGGTAAATATTCCGTAACACAACATAGCCTTTGCCCCGACAGGGAGCAATGGAAAAGAAAGCACCCTTGCACAAATCGCAAGAGGCAGGTAAGATATCAGATTGGAGATGATGAAGGCACAGACATCTTGGCTGTACGCTCCAAGAAGGATCCAGCATGCAAACGGAATCTGTTTTTCAATGCCGCATGTGCGGTCACTGCTGCGAAGGAAGCGGCGGCATCATACTGAGTCCGACTGATTTGGCCCGTTTGAGTGCCCATCTGAAGATGGAGCCCGATGAGGTCATCAGGCTCTATGGAGAAAGAATTAACGGTAAACTCAAGATACGCAACGGCAATGACAACCGCTGTATCTTTTTTACCCCAAGACGCGGCTGCAGCGTACATGAAGGCAAACCTGCCGTGTGCCGTGCCTGGCCTTTTTTTCGTGGTAATATCATCGACGCAGAAAGCTTGGCTCTGGCAAAAGACTATTGCCCGGGCATCCGTCCTGATGTCAGTCATGAAGACTTTGCCAGGCAGGGTATGAAACATCTGCGTCAGGAAGACCTTCTGGCTTCTGACCCCTCCTGCGAAGGCAACGCACTTATTATCAGGTAATACAATGCGACGACGCCCCCGCCAGCTTTCACTTAGAGAATGCTACGCCATTCTCAAGCTTGAAAAGAATGTCGACTTGCAGGCTGTCAAACGTGCTTATCGGCGACGGGCCTTTGAGCTGCATCCAGATCTGAACCCCGGTAACCCTGAAGCAAGCCATCAGTTTCAGCTGCTGAACGAAGCTTATGTAGCTCTCTCGGCAGTACTCAAACCCGCAGAAGAAGCACGTCAACGACAGGAAGCCCATAAGGCCGCACAGGCGGAAAGCAGAAAAAACGAGTCCTCACATACGGGACAACGGAGAGAGAGCGGAGCGAGTACGCAGGAGGAACAAACCTCCCAAGGCCATACAAGCACTACCGATGAAGCCGAGCAAAAAAAATCCGGGCATGCCTATGCCGAACACGATGTTTTGCGCGACCTTCTTAATGATCCTTTTGCCCGACGGGTTTTTGAAGATATTTACAGTGAGTTGAGCCGTCAGCAGGATGAGCCTGCCGGGCAAAAGCCTCCCCGCTCTGAAGCTGAAGCTGCACAGACTGCCAAGCCAACACAGGCCCGACAGAGCGGCCAAACTCCCCATCCTCCCCCACGGCAGGAACAGGACAGAGAAACAAAAAAACGTACGCCACAACAAAGCGCTGCTGCATGGGCTTCTTCAAAATGGAATAATGAAACAGGTAAGGGGGTCAAAGGGGCAGTCAAGGGTTGGTTACGTCGACAAATCGATGAAGAACAGCGCTTAGTATTGCCTGCCGCAGGCCTGGTTCCGGGCAGGCGTGTACGCCTTCAGATACGCAAGGCCCTTTCAGGTGAGCTGGTGACAGTGGAAATCACTCTTCCGCCGGATTTTGTCATCGGCAAGCCCATCCGCCTGCGCGGTCTTGGCAAAAAAGTCGGTCCATGGCAGGGAGATCTTTATCTTACCATTGTAAGCCAGTAAGCTACTTGCCAAAGTCCCCTCCTGCCTGCTCTAGAAAGACATTTCTTCAATACTGAAACTGTACTTTCCTGCATCCTGCCCAACAGCATAGCATAAACGCTCAATAATAGCGTTATCCGCCCCAAATGTCAGAACAACAGGCCTTTTGTTGACCAGATCGGCAGGGCTGTTCACATACTCCACTGCGCTGATAATCAGCTCGTCCCCCTGCTGGCAGGTACGTGCCGCCGCACCATTGAGGATACAGCAGCGTGAACCGGGCTGCCCGTAAATCACATATGTCGAAATGCGATGCCCACTCTGCTTGTTCCAGATATACACGAATTCAAGCGGATAAATGCCTGCCATGGAGCATTGATCCGGGTCAAGAGTGATGGAACCGTGATAGTTCAAATCACACTCCGTCACACGAATACCGTGCATTTTCGCCCGCAAAATCTGAAGCATGTCTCCTCCCCCCACAAAAAAGGCCGTAAAAACGGCCTTGAAAACCCGAGCCTAGAGCCTGCAGGAAAATTCAGTATGCCCTGATATAGTCATCCAGATTTTCAGCAGAACACTGCCGACTGACCCAAAATGCCGACGCCCAAACCATGAGGGCCGTCGCCTGAGTATCGTCCAGACCTTTGAGTTTAGATTCAAGACTGCTACGGCTGGCTCCATGACGCATATGAACATTGTTCAGGTCACATGCATCAGCTACCCGCAACAGAAGGTACGAAAGACGTGTATGATCAGGCATGAGCTTCATATCTTTGTGCGCTTCCACAATGGTCTTTAACTCAGCCACACTGAACATCTGCTTAATGGCATTAATTGCTCTGAAAAATGTATCGACAGCCCAGGGCAGTATGAACTCTGCCCCAGCGCTTTTGGTGCGAAAGTAATCCTTGAGCCAGCGTTCCTGCTCAATATTGATGCGTGCTGCGACCTGCGGCATGTATGCCCCCGAATTACGCGCTACCCGGCTTTTCCGGAAATTTACTCTGATTACTGTGTCCTGACATTGGTTTGCGTTACACTACCCCGCCAAAAAGTTCAAGATATAATCTAGAAAAATAATCGACAAAGCCATACATTAAAGCGGGCTCCCAAGTACATCCCGGGTGCCCGCTTTCATTTCAACTATATGCAATGCAGGGTATCATGAAACGCCACCATAAGGCGGGTCAAGTCCTCAGCGGATGGCGTACCGGGCAGGCTCATGAGCATGCCAAGGCCCTCCATCTGCTCATGGAAATCTGCAGCGCTCATCTCGCTGACTGCCGCTGTGTGAATCATGGCATCAATTTTTAAAATCTCGATGACAGCAGGGCGCAAGGCCTCTGCATCCATACCCAAATCCAGCAGTACCAGCGCCGGGGCCTGCTCATGCACAGCGGCCAGTCCCTCATCAAGACTGGTCACCATTCGCATCTGGACGCCGTATTGTTCCACCATCGGGCGTAAGCCCTCCCAAAAAGGGGCTCGACCGGTCATCAGCAGCATATCCATAATGCTTCGCCTAATGATGATGCCCGCCACCGCAGGTAAACTCGGTGGAAAACGCAGGAAGTTTGCCTTCAAGGAAGGCCTGTACCGCAGCCCCTACCGATGGCTGCTGCCCAGCATAGAAGACCTCTACCCCCACCTGCTGAAACCCTATGAGCGGACGCATGCCCATCCCCCCGGCCAGGAGCTTTTTAACGCCATGAGAAGCCAGGTGCTGTACCGGTGCCATACAGCCACCCTGCTGATGTGGCACGTTTTCAAGAGTGCTCACAGCCGTGACAACATTATTTTCCACTTCTACAAGCGTATAAATATCGCAATGCCCAAAGTGCATGCCCATAGGAGCGTCTAGGCCGCCAGGCATACCGGAAGGAACAGCAAGAAGGTAACTACTCATAACACTTTCTCCATTCTGGCCGTAACAACGTCCGCAGACAGCTTATTTGCCTGGGTACAGGGCCTGAAGGGCCGACCACATGTCCTTCAGGCTATTTCCAACCACATTGTCAAACTCCGTCAGAGCCTTACGACACACCATAGCCGTGGTCACTACAGGGTCAAAAGGCAGTCTGCCCAGAAGAGTATGCCCCTGTTCGGCACAGAGACCAGCAATGGCCTCTGCTTCAGCAGGGTTGAGGTCTTCTTTATTGATGATAACAGCCAGCGGCACACGAAAATGGCGGCACAAATCTGCTATACGCATGAAATCATGCCGACCCGATGGTGTTGGCTCCACTACACCTACGGCAAGCCCGGCTCCTGACAATGAAGAAATTACCGGGCATCCCACCCCCGGGGAACCATCGCAGAGGATGGTCCCAAGACCGACAGCTCGGGCTCTCTGACGAGCCTCCGTCTTGAGCAGGCTTACAAGGCGTCCAGAATTTTCCTCTCCAGGAAAAAGCTGAGCATGTACCATAAGCCCAAAACGGCTGTCACTCACATACCACTGACCACAGTGGCTGTCAGGAAAAACGATAGCCTTTTGTGGGCAGAGGGCTACACAAACGCCGCAGCCCTCGCAGCGCAACTCATCCACCACATGACGTCCCTCTTTTACCTGCACAGCAGCAAACGCACACAGGTTAGCGCATTGGCCGCACTGCACACAAACATCCTGCTGGATGACCGCCTTATGACCGGAGATAAAATCATGACGTTCCCGTATCGCAGGTTCCAATAAAATATGCAGATCCGGCGCATCCACATCCAGATCACAAATCACTTTATTTTCGGCCAGATAGGCAAAGGCCGCACTGATTGTAGTCTTGCCTGTACCGCCCTTGCCGCTGATAACAACAATCTCACGCATGGTGTGCCTCCTGCGGTCTTTGAGCCACAGTTGCTCCCACGTTCGGTTGTCGCAGGGCATCCCGCAATGCCTCGAAACGCTGCTGCCACTGCTCTGATAGGTGCACCAGAAGGCCACCGAGCGCATACTGCTCTGCCGCAACACGCTCAAACGGCAACTCTGCCAGCAAGGGAAGCCCGTGTTCTCTGCAGTAGGCACGTACAGCCGCATCACCTGCGGCATTGTCTGCAGCCCCCGCACGATTGATGACCACGCGCACATCCTTATGCATTGGCAAAAAAGCCTGATGGGCCAGACGGAAGTCATGGAAACCGAACGGTGTTGGATCAGCCACAAGCAGAATAACATCCACATCACGGGCAGCAGTCATGGCAGGGCAGCTCACACCGGGAGGGGCGTCCAGTAGAATATCAGCAGGCAAAACAGCCTGCATCTCCTGCAGAAATAGATGTTCCTGCCGCAACAACGGTGGCGTCATAGCTTCTCCGATGCGCGTCCGCCCCATGAGAAAGCGTACGCGTCCCTCCAGCACCGTTCCTCGTTGCAGGATGCCCAGTTCACGCTGTGTACGCTCAAGCGCCCCTGCAGAGCAGACTGCAAAACACCCCCCGCAGCCATGACACATGTCCGGGAAGATACTGATTCTGCCGGCAAAAGCGGCAATAGCCTTGTAGGTGCAAATGTCGCGGCACAACCCACACTGTGTACAGCGCGTTATTTCAAGTCGCGGCACATCCAGCCCACAGTAACGCTCTTCCTCTATTTGCGGATGCAAAAAAAGGTGCAGATTAGGGGCCTCCACATCGGCGTCAGCCACTATGAGAGGGGTATCCCATATGCTGGCGAGAGATGCGGTTACGCTGGTCTTGCCCGCACCGCCCTTACCGCTGGCAACAGCTATACGCATGCCTGCTCCTATCTGTTGGGGGCGTCGGCAAAGGGTAACTCGCCCCTGCAAAAACGCTCCACGGCGTCACGCACGCTGCCGCCATCCACATTCTGGCATACCCTGACGCCTGCGGCTTCAAGCGCAGCAAAAGCCTTGGGGCCCACATAGCCGCTGAGCACAGCCTGTACCCCAGCGCGAGCCATGCGCTCGGCAGTTTCAATACCTGCACCCATAGCCATGGTTTGTGAAGCTCCATTATCGATATAATCCACGCTCATGTCTGTCATATCAACCACCACAAAACCACCTGCACGGCCAAAGCGCGGGTCCACAGCGTCATCAAGGCTCGGCCCCTCACTGGAAACAGCTATTTTGCGAATAAAGTCAGGCATTTTCTTCTCCTTCCCGGCCAGATATCCATTGAACATAATCCCTCTCACAGCTCTGTCAAGGGCAGTTCCAGAGATGCATCTGCAGTGATGCCAACCCCAGCAGGCTGCTTGCTCTTGACTGACGAATTCGGCATACTTGAAAAAAAACAAAAGAGCGACAGCTTATGAATATACGCAAAATCCGTGAAGAACTGGGGCGTGCACGAGCCAGCTGCCAGAGGCGCGACTTTCTGCGCGCTGTCTATCTGACCATCTCTGCTTTCAAGGAACTCGGTGGGCAGACCGCGCCTAGTGACCTGCGCGGTGATATTCGTACCGCACTGGAAACCCTGACCGCAGACCCGCTGTACAAGAAGGAGTGCCCCCGACCCGTAAGCTATCAGCCTGGCAAGGAACGCGAGCTCCTGATCTTTTTCATCAAGCTTTACAAAAAACTGCAGGGACAGGAAGAGCAGGAAGACTATGAAGCCACCCTGCAACGTAAGCTCAGGCTTGATCGTGCCATAAGAGACGGAAAAGCGTGGCTGGCACAAAAAAAACCTTCAGAAGCCGATGCCTGCTTTACTGAGGGTCTCAGCCATTGCAGGACGGAATATGCAGCTTACAGTATGATTGCCCGCGCTCTGCTGGAGGCAGGGGAATATGTACGCGCTCTGGGGCATCTGCGTAATGGTCTCAAGCTGCAGCCCGATGACGCGCAGATGCGCGAACTGGCCGAAGAGTGTCTGCGTCTGCGGGCAGCGGCAGGCAAATAGTTTATTGTTTAGCCGAGCGTCCTGCGCTTGTCAGGCTTCTTGAAAAAGTCTAGAGTTTTTGCCTTGCACATTTTCCCACGAGCGAGGCAAAGACATGGACGTCATTCGCTACATTCACGCGGCCGATCTGCATCTGGACACACCCTTCCAGGGACTTTCGCGTGAAACTGCACAGGAAGGACCCCTGGCACGTCTGCTGCAGGAAGCTACCTTCACGGCCTTGGACCGTCTCATTGGCTTCTGTGAAAGTGAAAAACCCGATTTTCTGGTTCTGGCCGGTGATATTTACAATCAGGAAAACCATAGCGTCAAGGCACAGCTGCGTCTGCGTGATGGCTGTCAGCGCCTGCGGCAGGCCGGTGTGCGTGTTTTTCTGTCCCACGGCAATCATGACCCGCTGGATTCACGCCTGCACACTGTGGAATGGCCGGACAATGTGACCATTTTCGGCCCGGAGACAGAGCGGCACTGTATAGAACGCGATGGCCGCCCTCTGGCTGTCATACACGGCATCAGCCATGCCACAACTCGCGAAGGGCGCAATCTGGCCCGTTTGTTCCAACGCGACCAGCGGTATGACTGCTTTCAGCTGGGTGTCCTGCACTGCACCGTAGAAGGAGAACACAAAGCCGATCGCTATGCCCCCTGCTCTCTGGTCGACCTTAAAGCCACAGGTCTTGATGCTTGGGCCCTGGGCCATGTACACGAGACTCGACAGCTCTGTCAGCACCCCTTCATTGCCTATGCCGGTAGCGCCCAAGGGCTGCACATCAATGAAAGCGGCCCCAGGGGCTGCCTGCTTGTAACAGCTACAGCCAATGACAGTGGCTGGAGCTGTGCTGCTGACTTTTTACGCCTTGGACCCGTACAGTGGGAAAAGCTGGATGTGGACGTGGAGGGCGTCAACCATCTGGATGAAATAGAACGCCGTATCAGCCAGCATATGGAGAAACTGACAGACAGTGTCGCTCCCTCCTGCCGGGGTATTGTGACACGCGTACGCCTCACGGGCCGCACTACACTGGACAGCCTTTTGCATGAGGATGTCTGTCAGGCTGACCTGGCCGAACGCCTGCACTATCTGGGCAACAGTGCACCGGGTATCTGGCTCAAGGATATGCAGGTCGCAACACGTCCCCTGATCAATCACGAGGAATACCGTCAGCGTGAAGACATTCTGGGTGAAGCCATGCGTCTGGCTCAGACTATGCGCCAAAATCAGGAAATCATGCAGTGTATCGGCCACTCCGCCCTTGACCCGCTTTTCGGGCACAACCGGCTTCGCAAGATCCTGCCCTATCCTGATGCAGGCCGTATGCAGGCTCTGCTGGACGATGCCGAACGCCTGTGCATGGATCTGCTGGAGAAACGCTGATGTATATCTCTTCCTTCCGCATTGATGGTTTTGGTATTTTATCCAATGTGGTGGTAGAGGATCTGCCATCAGGCCTGTGTATCTTTCTGGGCCGCAACGAGGCAGGCAAGTCCACCTGTCTGGAGTTCTTGCGCTCTACCCTGAGCGGATATCCCGCACCACGCAGTCGTGAAGCGCGGCGTAGCTTTGCCCCGGTGCATGGAGGGCAGGCCGGAGGTAGTCTGGTGCTGCAGACGGCCAGCTACGGGAGACTGCATTTGACACGCCGCCCCGGCAGCAACGGTGGCAGTCTCAGCCTAAACAGTGCCGATGGCGAAATGCTGTCGCCCGATATCTGGCGACAACTGCTGCACGGCATCAGTCGTGAGGTCTACTGCAGTGTTTTTGGCTTCAGCCTGAGCGAGCTGGAACGCTTTGAAAGCCTCAGCGCCGATGAGGTACGCAACGCCCTCTACGGGGCCAGCTTCGGCCCGGGCTTGCGTACACCGGGCGAGGCCATCCGCCTGCTGGATCGGCAATGTGACGAGCTCTTCAAGGGTGGCGGCAGCAAACCTCAGCTCAATGCGGCCCTGCGCCGTATGGAAGAATTACGCACGCAGATAGAAGACGCAGCTGCCCAGTGTGCCGGTTTCGACAGGCTGGCGCAGGAGCTGACTGAAAAACGCGAAGCCCTGATCCAGCTGCGACAACATAAAGCCGAACTGGAAAAGGAACGCCGCCTGCTGGAGCGCCGTCTGGGCGCCTGGCGACAGTGGGACGAATGGCGCATGACAGGCCTGAGCCTGGAACGCATGAAGCCGGTGAGTGCGAACTTTCCTGAAAACGGCCCGGCCCGTCTGGCACGTCTGCAGGAGGCCCGTGAGACCTGCGAGCGCCGCCTGGCCTCTCAAAACGAGAAAGTGACCCGCCTGCGGGCACGGCGTGATGCCATTCTCTGTGATGCCACGCTGCTGGAGGCTCTACCGCAGTTACGTCGTCTGGCTGAGCGCAAGAGCAGCTACAGGCAGGCCCTGAGCAGCCTTCCCAGCCTGTATGAGAGCTGCCGTCGCGCCGAGGCTGACCTGCAACGTGAACTGACCAACCTGGGGCCGGGCTGGAGTTGCGAGCGCATACGTGACACTGATCGCTCTCTCTTTGCCCGTGAAGACCTGGAAAAACAGGCGCGTGATATGAACGCCGCTGCCTTGGCCCATCAGGCCGCAGTGGACGCTCTGGCCCAGTCCAATCGTGATGTAGAAATGGCCGAGCGTGAAACTGCGACCGCGCGCAATGCTCTGGCCCTCCTGCCCGTAGCAGTGGCCACTCTGGATGATGAGGCCCGTGATGATTTGCGACAGACTCTGGCCCGACTGGAAGAAAGCCGTCGTCAGTTGCCTGCACGTGAACGGGCTGTAAATAATGCCCGTACAGCATTTGCCCGTGCCTGTGGACACATACGCCTGAACGTGCCCAACCTGCAGAGTACTCCGGAAAACAGTGCTACCGCACTGGATACACTGCTTGAGCGACAGCAGGAGGCCCTGGGCCTGGCCGCAGAAATGCAGGAACATCTGCGTCGGGCCAACGAGGCTGCTCAGGCCGTACAGCAGGCTACAGATCAGGCAGATGCCGTCAAACGCAAAATGGACGAACTGCGCGAGGCCCGGCGTTGCAGTGCCAGTCCCAGCCGTGAAAACCTGGACGCGCGCTCCACGGCCCTGCGCTCACTGCGCGCCCTGTCAGCCAGCCTGGGTACAGAGAAGGAACGCCTACAGGAACTGGACAACAGGATCAACACCGATCAGGCCCCCTCTCCAGTCAAGAGCCTGCCACTCATCCTGCTGGGCCTGATCCTCATACTGGCAGGCGGCGGCATGCTGGCAGCTCATCTGCTCAAAGGTATTACAGAGCTGGTCGTCAATCCCGGCCTGACAGTACCGGTCACGCTCTGGTCCGGCTATCTGGTGCTGGCCTGCGGCGTAGCCTTTTTGTCTGGGGGAGTGCCCCGCAGCAGTCCAGAGGCCAGACGTTACAAGCAGGAGATGGCGCAGCTGCGCAGCCGACGCGATACCTGTGCCCTGCATGTGGAAGAACTGGAAGAGCAGGGCCGTCAGCTCTGCAAAGTAGCCTGCGTGGACAGCATGGACATGGTGACACTGGAAGCCACGGAAGTCTTGCTGGAAAGAGAACGGGAGCAGTGCTTCCACGAAGAGCGGTCACGCCAAGAGATGGACGCCCTGAAAAAAGAGATGGGGCTGGCCAGGGCTCAGATTGGTCTGCTGCAGGCTAGGGTGCATGAGGCCGAAGGTGTAGTGCAACAGACGCGCCGCCGCTGGCACGAGCTGATGCTTACCCTTCAGGTGAGCACGGTACCCTCACCTGAAGGTGCTGCGGCCTTTTTTGCCAGAGCTGAGTCAGCCCGCATGGCCTTCGGGAGTCTAAACACTGCAGAAGAAGATCTGCACACCCTTGAAAAAGACATCCAGCAGATGGAAAGCCGTATGCGCAGCCTGCCCCCTGTGGCTGAACGCCTGAATGGAGACGATGGAAGAGGTGTCCTTGCTGAAACTGTACGTCTGGTACTGGAATCCTGCAAAGAAGCAGATGTGGCGCGCGAGCAGCGCATCAGGGCTACGGCAGACCTGCAAAACCATGAAAATGAGTTGAGCCGAGCCCAGAGCCGCCAGCGTGAAAATGCAGATGCTCTGCACCTGGCCGAAGTACGTCTGAGCCAGACACAGACAGGCTGGAGCAAATGCCTGCAGGGTCTGGGCATGGGTGAAGATCTTAACCCAGAGACCGTGCGCGAGGGCTTCAAGTATATGGAAAACTGCCTGGCTGCGGAGTCCGCTCTAGAGCGCGCCCGCAGCGAAGTCAGCCAGAGCGAAGCTGAACTGGCAGCCCTGCGAGACCCCCTGTCTGCCCTACTGCATCAGCTGTCGCGCATGCCTGAGGATGATGGCGAGGGTGGCGTGGACTGGCTGGCTAGCCTGGATGCGACTTTACATGATGCCGAAAACACAGCCAGAGCCCAGGAGGAAAAAACGCGCCTCGGCAGCCTGTTGGCCGAAGCTGAAGACGAGGCCCGCGCTGACGCGGCTGCCCTGAACGAAGCCCGTCATAATGAAAACAATTTATTGACCCTTGCCGGGGCTGATGATGCGGAAGATTTTTTACGCATGGCTGCCCTGCGTGAACACGAATTTGCCCTGCGCCGCCGCCGCACTGACTTGGAAGACGCCCTGCGCCTGGCAGCAGGCGCGCTCACGCTGGAAGACTTTCTTGCATCCTTTCAGGAGGAAGAACAGGAAAGCCAGGAAAAGCGCAGCCTGATCATACAGACTACACTGGAAAATCTGCTGGACGAAGAACAGCGTCTGGCTACTGCCGTGGCCGAGCTGGACGCCAGAGTAACGACTCTTTCCCGTGCTGAGGACTTGAGCTGTCTGCACCAGCAGGAGGCCACCCTTCTGGAAAGCATGGAGCGCATGGCTCATGCCTGGGCACGCAGTGCCCTGGCGCGGGAAATGCTGCGCGAAGCCAAGCTTTCTTTCGAGCGAGAGCGCCAGCCCGAGGTCATCCGTCGTGCTTCGGAGATCTTTGCCCGTATCACCGGCCAGCGCTGGCGGGGCATCAGTGCCTCGCTGGAAGACTCCAGCCTGAGCATACTGCCCCATCAGGGCGAGCCCCTGCCGCCCGAGGCCCTGAGCCGTGGCGCCCAAGAGCAGGCCTATCTGGCCCTGCGTCTGGCCTATATACATAATCATACCTCCCATGCTACCCCTCTGCCCATCATTATGGACGAGGTGCTGGTCAATTTTGACCCGGAACGGGCAGAACATACTGCACGTGCCTTTGCCGAGCTGAGCGAATGCGAAGAGCCGCATCAACTGCTCTACTTTACCTGCCAGCCGCATATGGTCGAGATATTACGCGCCGCGTCACCTGGCGCTGCCCTGTATCATGTGGATGGGGGAAAAATAACTACCGGATAATTCTGCTGCCAGCTCAGTCCTCACAGGGAAGCGGTACATTCATTGATCGAACTCAAGGCGCAAGCCTGTCGAAGATGGTTCCGCCATTAAGACAGGTCAGGATTATAATGTAGCCACGACCGGTGTAACCTATGCACACGTTACCATCGGTGGTCAGCCCAGAGCAGCATCCCTGATGCCCAGCTTGGGTGGTGATACAAATCCAAAGCGAAAGGGGCTACGATTTCTCGTAACCCCTTGAAATTATTGGTACCGGGAGCGAGACTTGAACTCGCAAGGGCGTGAACCCGGCGGATTTTGAGTCCGCTGCGTCTACCAATTCCACCATCCCGGCATGTACAATAGTCTAGCTCTGTTATGGTGTTTTTTACATATAGCGTTTTTCATATGTTCCGTCAAGTCCTTTGGTCAAGGCACCTGCCTGGTCAGCTCAGGTGCTCCGCTATTGCAGCTTGTGCAGATACAGAGCAATGTTTTCTATCTGATCATCGCTCAGAGGTTCCAGGGCTTGCTGCATACGGCGCATTTTTTCCAAAAGCGGATCATGCATGCGCTTGATGTCCTGCATCCTGTCTGCAAGGTACTGTACAGGTTTTCCGACCAGCTTCTCTGCCTCCAGTCCATGACAGCTTGCACAGCGCAGTTCATAAATCTGTCTGCCTTCCTGAGTCTGATCCTCCTGAGCGGCCTGCGACTGTACTGCCACAAAAAGCATTGCGCCCAGCGAAAAGGCGCATACCTGCTTCCATGCTTTTTCCATATATATCTCCCTGCGCACCTGTGGTCCGCTGGTTTATACTGTAAAAATTTTTTTCGTTTATTCTGCCCTGTATGATTTCTGTACAAGGATATGCAGCAGCAGCACAGGGCTGCCCTTGCATCGTATTTCATGCAAAGGTCAGGCCAGAGCCTACAGGGTCAGGAAGGGGATACGGACAACAGCAGTCTCATGCCCGCAGACAGATGGCCTTGACCAGATCATGGAGGGTATTGAGATTGAAAAAGGCTTTGGCCTGTGATGCAGGATAAAAAATCCAGGTCTGCATATCCAGGGGAACGATCATGCGCAAGGTGCAGTTTCCCTGCCGCAGAGCCTTCTGGAAATACGGCAGACACGCAACGTCATACACAGCCACCAAGGCTTCTACCCAGCTGTTTTCCTGGGCGACGTATGTTGTCATCAGTTTGCCTGCAGGCGCTGCGGCATGGTGATCGAGCAACTGCTCCAGCAAGGCAGTATTCATGAAAGGCATATCACACGGCAGGGTCAGCACTGCCCCATAGCCCTCACGGGCCGCAACAGCCAATGCCGTACAGAGCCCGGCAGCAGGCCCCCTGCCCTCCTCTGCATCAAAAAGGCAATCATAACCTGATCGCGGCTGATCAGCACGGCATGAAACCCAGCAATGCGGCACCACTGTCCTGAGAGTGTCATAGGTGCAACGTAGAAGATCCCCTCTTTCTGCCCCATGCAGACATAAGCGCGCCTTGTCGCGTCCAAGTCGTGAGGAGGTCCCTCCGGCAAGCACCAGACCGGCCACAGAACGGCGCTGCCCGGTACTGTTCATGACTGCCGGCCCAGCTCCAGCGCGGCGCTGACTATCCCCTGACTGCGCAGGCCAAGCTGTTCGCGCAACTGCCACTGCTTGCCATGCTCCACAAATACATCTGGCACACCCAGACGCTTGATACGCTGCCCACGCAGCAGGCCGGCGTCACACAGGAACTCCAGCACAGCAGACGAAAAGCCACCGGCCAGGACGCCTTCTTCCACAATGAGCAGCCTGTCAAAATGCCGTGCCAGCCAGGTCAGCTGCTTTTCAGGCAGGGGCTTGAGCCAGACCGGGTCAAACACCAGGGGGCTGTAGCCCAGCGCCTGTTCAAGCTTTTCCGCAGCATCCAGGGAGGGATGAACCCTGTTGCCCGCAGCAATGATGGCCAGCCTTTCCCCCTGCCGAACAATCTCACCCTGACCGGGTGTCAGCAGACGTGCCGGACCATCCAGAGCAACGCCCACGCCCAGCCCGCGCGGATAACGCAACGCACAGGGGCCGTCGCTGTTCAGGGCGCTCTTCAGGCAGTGCCGCAACATGGCCTCATCGCGTGGTGCCAGAAGGCGGATATTGGGGATATGCCGCAAAAAGGCAATATCAAAAACGCCATGATGCGTGGCACCGTCTTCGCCTACCAGTCCGGCCCTGTCCACACAGAAGGTTACTGGCAGATTCTGCAGACAGACATCGTGCACCACCTGATCATACCCACGCTGCAGGAAGGTGGAGTACATGGCCAAGGCCGGGCGATAACCCTGAGCCGCCAGACCGGCAGCAAAGGTAACTGCATGCTGCTCACATATGCCTGTATCCACGAAGCGTTCAGGAAAACGCTCACGAAAGAGATTGGTACCTGTGCCTTCGGGCATGGCCGCAGTGATGGCAACAATGCGTTTGTCCTCCTCTGCCAGTTCCAGCAGGGAGTTGCCGAATACCTTGGTGAAGGTGGGCGTCGTGGTGTCGGAGGGCACGGGCTGGCCTGTCTCGGGCGTAAAAAGGCCGACCCCATGGAATTCTGTGGGATTCTTCTCTGCCGGCAGATAGCCCTTGCCCTTGCGTGTGCGCACATGGAGCAGTACAGGCCCGTCCTCTACAGCAGCAGCCATTTCCAGATGTCGACGGAGGGCAGGGATGTCATGCCCGTCCACCGGGCCTATATAGGTAAAACGAAAGGCCTCGAACAGCATGCCCGGCGTGAAGAAGGATTTGAAGCTCCATTCCCCGCGCATGGCGTACAGAGCCAGCTTCTGCCCGATACGAGGGATGGAGCGCAAGAACTTGAGCACCTCCCGTCGCGTCTGCCGTACCCAGCGCCGTGATAACGTGCGGCTCAGGAAGAGGGACAATGCCCCCACATTGGGGGAGATGGACATTTCATTGTCGTTGAGCACCACAATGAGCCGCCGCCCCATATGCCCTGCCAGGTTTAGACCCTCAAAGGCCTCACCAGCCGTGAGAGAACCGTCCCCGATAACAGCTATGACATGATGTCTGAGGCCGGACAGGTCTCTGGCCAGAGCCATACCCAGAGCAGCAGAAATGGAGGTGGAGGAATGCCCTACACCAAAATGGTCATACGGGCTCTCGGCCATGCGCGGAAAACCAGACAGACCACCCATGAGCCGCAGCGTATGGAACTCCCTGCTCCTGCCGGTCAGTATCTTGTGCGCATATGCCTGATGTCCCACGTCCCAGATCAGCTTATCCCTGCTCAGGTCAAATGTGGCCAGCAGGGCCAGCGTCAGCTCAACCACACCCAGCGACGGGGCCAGATGCCCACCATTGCGGGAAACCACATCAATGATATGCTGACGAACTTCACCGGCCAGATGCTGCAACTGTCCCTCATCCAGCTCTGCCACCTGCTCGGGGCTGGAGATGCCCTCCAGCAGGCCTGCTTGCTCACGTTTCATGTCAGGCTGTCCTCCTGACCGTATAGTCTGCCAGGGCATGCAGGAATGCCGCTTCCTGTCCACTGAAGGCCCTCAGGGCCTGCTGCGCTTCCAGGGCCCTGGCCTGTGCCATCTCGCGGCTTTTCTCCAGCCCCATGAGGGAAGGATAGGTATTCTTGCCCTGGGCAGCATCACTGCCGGCAGGTTTGCCCAAAGTGGCGGTGTCGGAAACCAGGTCCAGTATATCATCAGCAATCTGAAAAGCCGCACCCAGGGCCGCACCATAGGCGGCCATGGCCTGTGCGTCCTGCTCCTGTGCGCCAGCCAGCAGTGCCCCGCACAGGCAGGACGCGCGTAAAAGCGCACCGGTCTTCATGGCATGCATGTTCTGCAGCTCGGCCAGACTGACAGGCGGCAGCCCGGTATAGAGCATATCCCATTGCTGCCCTCCTACCATACCGGCTGAGCCTGCGGCACAGGCCAGCTCACTCATGGCGACCAACAGCCTCTCAGGCGCAACCGGAGTACGACACATGAGCCAGAAGGCGTCTGTCAGCAGGCCATCCCCGGCCAGAATGGCGGTGGCCTCATCAAAGGCCTTGTGGTTGGAGGGCTTGCCCCGTCGCAGATCATCGTCATCCATGGCGGGCAGATCATCGTGTATGAGCGAATAGGTATGGATCATCTCTATGGCCGCTGCAAAGGGCAGCACGGTCTGCATTTCCTGACCGCACAGGGCCGCCGTGCTCAGGCACAGTACAGGCCGCAACCGTTTACCGCCGGCCTGCAGGCTGTAAAGCATGGACTCTTTGAGACGGGGTGGCAAGGGGCGCCCGTCCAGACATGTGTCCAGAAAATTCTCGATCATGCGGCCACGTTGGGCCAGCAGGGCTTTCATTTCATTGACAGGCATCATACGTTACGGCCCTCCTCGCTCTGATCGTCATCCAATTTGAAGGCTTGTTCTGCACCATCCTGCCAGAGGGAAAGCTCATGCCTGGCCTTGTCCAGCTGCTGACGGCAAAAGCGCGAGCACTCGGCCCCTTCTCGGTACAGAGCCATGCCCTCTTCCAGTGGCAGGTTACCGGATTCCAGCGCCGCCACAATCTCCTGCAGGCGCGCCATCCTTTTTTCAAAGAGATTCTTGCGACTCGTACTCACTGCCCTGCCTCCTTGCGCACTGCCCGCACAGGGGCAGTGGCTTTTTCCCCCGGCAGGGGAAAATAGTGTTCAGCCAGCAAGGGTTCGGGATCTGCCGCATGCCCCTGCACCGTGAGCGAAAGGTGCAAATGCGGGCCAGTCACGCGACCAGTGGCCCCGACCAGGCCTATGACCTCTCCCCTGCGGATATCCTGTCCCTGCCGTACCAGTATTCTGGAAAGATGCAGATACGCGGTGAATACGCCTTCACCGTGATTCAGGTAAACAGCATTGCCCGAAAAGTACAGATCATCTGCCAGCACCACCCGACCGTCAGCACAGGCCTGAACAGGCGTGCCTTCGGCACCGCGCAGATCCAGCCCCCGGTGCATACCGCGCGGCTGGCCGTTGAAAACCCGCCTCAGGCCAAAAAGGCTGGATACGCTGCCCGGCACAGGTCGGGCCAAGGGCAGTGTCCAGCGGCGACCCGGCAGATACTGCGCCAGGGCCTGCCGCACCTTTTCCCTGTCGCCTTTGATGCGGGTCTGTTCGTCTGCGGGCGGATCCACATATTTCCTGTCCATAGTGAGTTTCTGCACAGGCCTTTTCTTGTGCAGCAGGCGTATGTCTGCCGTAAGGGCAGGTACTGTCCTGTCACGCTTCCCCTGGCTGACACCGGCCACCCCCAGCTGTAGTGTGTCCTGTTTCTGTTCCAACGGCACAGGCAGCAGGATGCTGGCCTGCCAGAGGCCATTGCCATGCTGGCTTGCCTGTGCTGCAAGGCGCTTGCCAAGCCAGAAGAAGACAAATTCTCCCACTCTGGCCTCACTCCATGCCCGAGCCATGAAGGCAGAACCGCGCACAGCTGCCGCAGGCGCGTCAAGGCGCATGGCACCAAGGCATATCACGGGCATACTGCTGAAAAACAGCATCAGCAGGAGCAGACCCCAAAGGCAGTGCATGCTGCGCCGCTGTATCATTGTTTTCCCCCCTTCCTGTTCCTGCCCCTAGCCGTAAGTTGTTCCCGGTCTTCCACCACTGCAGCGACATGCCCATCATGCAGGCGCACATCTATGCGACTGCCGGATTCGGTTTCTGTCACTGAGCGCACAAGCCTGCCATGTGCACCGTACACCAGCGCATAACCGCGCCGCAACGGTGCCAATGGGTCACAGGCCTCCAGAGCCAGAAGGCTTTTCTGCAGGGCATGCTCATGGCCTGCCAGGAGATGACGGACAGCGGCATCCAGCCTGTGTCGCGCCATTTCCAGGCCTGCCTCGCGCACTGCCAGCCTTTCCAGGCCCAGGGCCGTGCGCCGTGCCCGCTCCAGATACTCCCAGGCTCTCTCCTTGTGTGCCAGCCACTGTCCTGCCACACGCTGCAAGGACAGCAAGGCTTCATCCAGGCGCTGCCGCAATTCATTGCGATCCGGCCAGAGCAGCTGAGCCGCATGTGACGGTGTGGCAGCGCGCATATCGGCTGTCAGATCCGTCAGGGTCACATCCACTTCATGGCCGATGCCTGCCAGTACCGGAGTTACCGAGCTGAAAACCGCAGTGGCCAGGCATTCCTCATTGTATGCCCACAGGTCTTCCAGTGAGCCTCCCCCGCGGATCAGCACCACCACCTCTGCCCAGCCCTGCCGGTCCACAGTCTCCAGGGCTCTGACCATGGCCGGTGCAGCCTCCTCGCCCTGCACGGGCACGGCAAACAGGCGGATCTGCGCGCCGCTGCCCCTGTTACGGGCCAGGCGCATGAAATCATGTATGGCCGCACCAGTGGACGAAGTAAGCAGGGCCACGCGTTGCGGGTCCCACGGCAGGGGCCGCTTGCGCGCCTGCGCAAAGTACCCTGCAGCGGCCAGCTGCCGCTTGCGTGCCTCAAAGGTCTGAGCCAGCAGCCCTTCTCCGGCAGGCTGGGCCATCTCCACCAGAAGCTGATACTGCCCACGCGCCGGATACACAGTGATGCGGCCGGCGCACAGCATTTCTGCCCCATTGCGGAGCATGTCCAGCGGGGACGGACGGGACGAGTCAAAGACCTCGCCTGTCAGCGGGTCAAAGGCCTGCCCCTGCTGCCCCCTGAACCAGACGCACTGCAGCTGCGCCTCAGCGTCCTTGAGGCTGAAGTATAGATGCCCGGAAGCCGGTCGGGACAGATTGCTCACCTCGCCCCGCACCCAGACAAAAGGAAAGCGCCCTTCCAGATTCTTGCGCAATTGCTCCGTCAGGGCGCGAACTGTCAGAATGCCGTTCTGCATGGTGCGCTCACGCTCAGGCCTGATGCGCCTCCCAGCCCTGCCGTACGCTCCCGGCCCATGCAGCAAAGGCCTGGGATAGCCCTTCCAGAGGCAGCTCACCCTTCTGACCCGTACGGCGATCCTTGCACTCCACCACGCCACGCGCCAGCCCCTTGCCGCCCACCACAAGCTGCATGGGAATCCCCAGCAGATCCGCATCCTTGAACTTGACACCCGGGCGCTCTTCACGGTCATCAAGCAGGACGTCCACACCACGTTCACGCAGCATGGCATAGATTTCTTCAGCTCTGGCCGTCACAGCGGCATCACGCGGGTCCAGATTCAGCAGTATGCAGTCAAAGGGGGCCAGCGGAGGAGGGAAGACAATGCCGTTGTCGTCATGATTCTGCTCAATGGCCGAGGCAGCCACACGGGAAATGCCGATACCATAGCAGCCCATGGTCATGAGGCTTTCCCTGCCTTGCTCGTCCAGAAACGCCGCGCGCATGGCTTCACTATACTTGAGACCCAGCATGAAGATATGGCCCACCTCAATGCCGCGCGTCAGGCTGATGGCCCCGCCACAGCGCGGGCAGCGGTCTTCGGCTGTAATAGCGCGCAGGTCAGTCCAGGCCGTGATCCGTGCGTCCCGCTGCAGGTCCACATGCAGGAGGTGCGCATCAGCAGCATTGGCCCCGGTAATGTAGTCAGTGCTGCCCTGCAGTTCCAGGTCGGCATAGATGGGCACCTCCAGGCCAACAGGCCCGGCAAAGCCCACCGGGGCCTGTGTCAATGCCTGTACTGTGGCGGCATTGGCCAGCTGTACATCCTGTGCCTTGAGCAGATTTTTGAGCTTGATATCATTGACCTCGCGGTCACCGCGTACAAGTACGGCCACGGCTTTGCCGTCCACCATGAAGAGCATGGTCTTGACCAGCCGTTCTGCCCCTACGCCCAGAAGCGATGTCACTTCTTCCACACTGTGCGCGCCAGGTGTGGCTGTCTGTTCACAGGGGGGGCAGGCGGCAGCACTGGCAGTGCCCTGCCAGACCACTTCTGCCCGTTCCACATTGGCCGCAAAATCGCACTCATGACAAAAGGCAATGGTATCTTCGCCGGTGTCGGCCAACACCATGAATTCATGGGAGAAGTTGCCGCCTATGGAGCCGGTGTCAGCCTCCACAGGGCGGAAGCGCAGGCCAAGGCGCCTGAAGATGCGGCAGTAGGCATCGTACATCAGCCTGTAGCTGATTTCGGCCCCGGCCACACTGGCATCAAAGGAATAGGCATCCTTCATGACAAATTCGCGTCCACGCATAAGGCCGAAACGGGGACGGATCTCATCTCTGAACTTGGTCTGTATCTGGTACAGGCGTACCGGCAACTGCCGGTAGGAGCGCACTTCGCCGCGCACCAGGTCAGTAATGACCTCCTCATGGGTGGGGCCCAGGCAGTATTCGCGTTCATGCCTGTCTCTGAAGCGCAGCAGCTCCTTGCCGTAGTGCTCCCAGCGGCCGGTCTCCTTCCAGAGGTCAGCAGGCTGCACCATGGGCATGAGCAGCTCCTGAAAGCCTGCAGCGTCCACCTCTTCGCGCACGATGCGCGACACTTTTTCCAGAACCCTGAGCCCCAGGGGCAGGTAAATATAAAGGCCAGAGGTCAGACGGCGCACCATGCCGGCGCGCAGAAGAAGCTTGTGGCTGACCACCTCAGCATCGGCAGGGCTTTCCTTGAGGGTAGGGATATAACAGGCGCTGAAACGCATGGAGCCTTCCTTTGATGTTTTTCTTTGGTATCTGTGCAGTGCACACCGGCACTGTCAGGCTGGCAGGCTTTTTTCCTGCAGCAATGTCTGCAACTCTTCCATGAACGCCGTCAACAGGGCATCCTGCCCCTTGACGGTACGGATGATCTCTCCCTTGCGAAAGATGATGCCCTTGTCACGGCCTCCGGCCAGGCCCAGATCTGCCTCACGGGCTTCCCCCGGTCCGTTGACCACACAGCCCATGACAGCCACCTTGATATGTGCTGTGGACGTTGCCAAACGTTCTTCCACGGCACGGGCCAGCCCCATGAGGTCTATTTCTGTACGGCCGCAGGTGGGGCAGGAAATAATTTCCGGTCCACGCGAGCGCAGGCCCAAGGCCCGCAGGATCTCCCAAGCCACGGTCATTTCTTCTTCCGGGTCGGCAGTGAGCGAGACGCGCATGGTGTCGCCTATGCCCTCGGCCAGCAGGATGCCCAGGCCCACGGCAGATTTTACCGTGCCACGCACCAGCCCGCCAGCCTCGGTAACACCTATGTGCAGGGGATAGTCACAGGCCTGGCGCAAAAGGCGATAGGACGCAATGGTATCCAGCACCGAAGAAGATTTGAGCGAGATCTTCAGATCATGAAAGCCACGCCGCTCCAGCAGGCGTACATGCCCGAGAGCGCTCTCCACCAAGGCCTGTGGACAGGGACCGCCGTACCTGTGGAGCAGCTCCTTTTCCAGCGAGCCGGAATTGACCCCGATGCGGATGACAGCCCTGTGCGCTCTGGCCGCGTCCACCACCTTGTCCACGCGCTGGCTGCCACCGATATTGCCGGGATTGATGCGCAGACCTTCCAGCCCAGCCTCAAGGGCTGCCAAGGCCAGGCGGTAGTCGAAATGGATGTCGGCAATGAGCGGCAGATCTGTACCATCGCGTATTTCTTTCAAGGCAGCGGCTGCCGCCGCATCAGGCACGGCTACACGCACCGCTTCGCATCCACGATCGGCCAAACGGTGTATCTGCGCAAGTGTGGCCCCTGCATCACGCGTGTCTGTATTGGTCATACTCTGCACCATGACGGGTGCGCCACCGCCAATGGTGAGCCTGCCAAGACGAATGGACCGGCCTGACTGTTCTTCTATCATCCTTCCCCCACGCAACAGGGCAGATTATATATCTTCCTGCGGTTCAAGGTCTTGTATGCTATTTCCCCCATATTGTCCAAGTCATGATCAGAGTAGAATCTGAATAAGCTGCTTACATGGGAAGTAGGCCAGAGCATATAGCTATGGAATATCTTTTGCATAAAATTGGCAACAGGAATTTTTTACAGGGTATTGTCTGAGTACGCTCAAGTTTTTAGCTTCATGGCCGATGAGAGACATATAAGCACATGGGGTTCTCATGTATCGTCTGAAAAAATTTGTTTTCTTGCTGTTTTTGCTCATCCTCCCCGGCTGTGGTGCCACCACTACAGCCCCGTCTGACTCAGGCTATATTGATGCAGTTGAGGTCAAGCTCAAATGCCGAGAACTGGCAGATCAGCTTCTGGCCACCATGCCCAACAGCGCACTGCAGGGCTTTGTGGCCATGCCCACCTCCTTTGTGGACCAGAGCAACACCTCGCTCTCTTCCCCCTTGGGGCGGCTTATGGCGGAATCGCTTTTTTATGAGTTCAATCAGCGCGGTTTTCCCACGCGGGAATACCGCCTGACCGGCAGGATTTCCGTGCAGGGTGGTCGGGATGACCTGGCGCTGGCAGCCAATCAGCTTGTACCCACTGCCGGGCAGAAATGGGCAGCCCTAGTTGTGGGCACCTATTATGTGGACAGGGACGCCACCTTCATCAATGCGCGCTTGGTGCGCGCCAGTGACGGCCTTGTGCTGCGCACCGGTCAGCTTGTGCTGGTCAATACCCCCATTGTGGCGCGTATGGGCAGAACCGATGCCGCGTCTGTGTCTGCTGCTGCCGGCAGCAGTGCCACTGGCACTACCAGCGGCAAGAACGGCAACGGATCGTCAGTTCATAGTTATCAGACACTGTATACGCCGGCTTCTGCCCTGGGTGGGCACAGCGGCATACCCATCAAACAGGGCAGATAGGGTCAGGGGGAAGCCATGCGCCATTTCCTGTTCATATTTATGGTAAGCCTTGCCTTCTATGCCCCGGCATGGGGCCAGCATGTGCAGGCCTATGACGGCTTGGGCGTCAGCCGTGACGCCCCACAGATCAGTGAGGATTATCTTGCACAGGCCCGTGGCTATCGCGAGGCTGGCCGTTATGAGCTGGCCCGGCAGTCCTATGCCTTGGCCCTCTCCACCTGTCAGAGCCCTGCGGAGATGGAAGTCATCAAGCGCGAGCTGGACGGTGTGGAGCTCATCCTGCGCAGCCTACGTTGAGGTACAGCATGAGCCGCGTTATTGTATTCATTCTTGTGCTGGCCTGTCTGCTGCTGCCTCTGGCAGCTGCGGCAGCCACTGTGCCCAGTGCGGCAAACAGCATCGGCAAACAGCTCGATCAGCAGCTGATGATGCGCTATGCCGGGGCAGAAGACCCTTCCACCTCCAGAAAACAACAAGAGGCTGTGGCTCGCGCCCAGATTTTCATCATGGGCACCACCCCTGCTGACATCAATGACCTCAACCGCACCAGCCCCTTGGCCCGGCAGATGACCGAAGAGGTCTCCCGCTGGCTCATGGCTGCGGGATATCGCTATCAGGAGTTACGTACCGGCAAATATATCCGATTTGACCGACGCAGCGGCGAACTTATCCTGACGCGTGAAGTAAACCGTCTGACCAGCCGTATGGGTACAGCACCTGTTCTTCTGGCAGGGACATATCTGGTCAGCGGTGGGCAGGTACGTTTCACCATGAGCCTCATCCATGCTGGTAGCCGCGAGGTCCTAGCCAAGGCCACAGCCACAGTACCCTTTACAGATGATATCTACGGCCTGCTGGAAGACCCCATGCCCGGCAGCGGCACCACCCCTAGCACATATACACGCTTGCAATAATAAAACACAGCCTGTGCAGTGTAGCTTATCAAGGTAAAAAGTGACGGACTGTCAGAACACAAAAAGCGTTGCCAGCCCAAGAAAAACAAAAAAACCGGCTCCGTCAGTAATAGTGGTCAGAAAAATGCTGGAGGCTTGAGCCGGGTCACGGCCCAGTGCCCGAAAAATCAGAGGGATGGAGCCCCCGGCCAGCGCCCCCAGCAGCATATCGCACAAAAGTGCACCACCCATGACTGCCCCTATGGTTAGGCTTCCAGTAAAAACCCAGGCGCCCAACCAGGCTACCAGAGCCATGAACAGGCCTGTGGTAAGACCTATCTTGCCTTCACGCAACACAGCCAGCCAAGCCTTTTTTTGGTCAAAACGATCTGTTGCCAACTGCCGTATCATCACAGCCAGGGCCTGTTGCCCCGTATTACCCGCCTGATTGGCCACCATGGGCATGAGTACGGCCAATACTGCCATCTGGGCTATAGTACCTTCAAACATATAAACCACAGAAGCAGAAAGCGCAGAATTGACCATATTGATCATCAGCCAGGGCAGGCGCTTGCGCACACTTTCCAGCCAGGGAGTATCTACGCTTTCCTCGGGGTCTGCCCCCACCATACCCAGCATATCGGCGCTGGCTTCTTCGTGTACGATATCCAGAATATCGTCATAGGTGACCACACCCATGATATGTCCCTCGAAATCCACCACAGGCATTGCCAGAAAATTGTAATGTGAAAGCAGACTGGCTACTTCACGCTTATCGGTATCGTATGTCACGCTGACCACGCTCTGCCCTGCCACAGCATCCCCCACTCGACTGCCTGGACGGGCCAGCATCAGATCACGCAAAGAAAGCACTCCTACCAGCACATCTGCTTCATCCACTACATAGGCATAATAGGGGCTCTCCTTATCTTCAGCCATTTCCTGACGAATATGGGCGATGGCTTCGTCAGCGGTAAAGTTCTGCTCCAGCAGCACTAGTTCGGTATTCATGGCCCCGGCAGCCGAATCCGGGTCAAAATTGAGTAGATGACGCAGCTCTTCCGAGTCTTCTTTGTCGAGCTTATCCAGCAGCACATCTCGGTGTTCTTCATCCAGCTCATCCAGCACGTCAGCCGCATCGTCAGGTGCCATTTCAGCAATAATCTGGGCAGCTACATCGGCATCCAGGTTTTCCAGTACATCTACAGCAATATCAGCGTCCAGCTCAGCCAGAGCTTCGGCCGCGTCTTCGGTGGGCATGTGGCGCAGCGCACAAACCTGTTTTTCCAGGCTCAAATTTTCCAGATGGTCAGCAAGATCAGCAGGGTGAATGAATTCGACCCCATCGCCTGCCTCACGGCACACTTCAGGCATGCTGATACCATGAACCTCAGAAGCCGTTGCAGCCCTAGACTGGCATTCCGTATATTCTTCAGACATGATCTGCCTTTGCAAAAGAAAAGCCGCAATAGCGGCCATGTGAAAAAAACAGCAACTTGACGTGCGGCACAGCACATTCTATCAAATGCATGGCCCAACAATTGGGCAAATGCCGCCCTCCCGATTGTAGGACGTTTCAGAATATCATGTGCAGATAATGGGGACAAGAGCAATGTTCACACCATGGATCGCCTTTTTTTCTCCTGAAGGCACCCGTCTTTTTCAAGAAAGTCTTGACCTGGCTCTGGCAGAAGACGGCCCTGATCTGACGGCAGAAGGCATCTTCGCTTCAGACAGCAGCATGCGCGCCGTCATATGCGCCAAAGAGAATACTCTGGTAGCAGGTCTGCCCATCATTGGCCTGACGCTGAAGACTCTCGGTCAACCTTTTCGGTGGCAGGCTCTGGCGCGTGAAGGGGCTCGCATACCGGCTATGACAGATGTAGCTCTTATCACTGCTCCAGCAGTGACCCTGCTCAAAGCAGAACGTGTCATACTCAATTACATCACCCGCCTTTCAGGCATAGCTAATCTTACCTCGCGTTATGCCAGAAAGCTGGAAGGCACAGGGGTGCGCCTGCTGGACACCCGCAAGACAACCCCCTGTCTACGCTGGGTCGAGAAATACGCCGTGCAGGTAGGAGGCGGCCAGAACCATCGCATGAATCTTACCGACATGCTGATGCTCAAAGACAATCATATTGATGCGGCAGGCTCCATCATTCAGGCCGTTGCAACCTTACGCTCCCGTTATAAACCCTGCCCGCCCATCGAAGTCGAATGCAGAACTCTGGAGCATGTGCGCGAGGCCATTACCGCCAGGGCTAACCGCATCATGATGGATAATATGGAGCAGCCTCTTCTATCGCAGGCTCTAGCCCTGGTACCGCTCGATGTGGAAACCGAAGTCAGCGGCGGTGTCACCCTTGATAATATCCGCGCTATCGCTCTGACCCGACCGCGCAAGCCGGACTTCATCTCAGTAGGGCGTCTCACTCACTCTGCTATGGCAGCCGATTTCAGTATGACCATACTGCCTGCATGACGGGCCAAGACCATACAGGTATATTATGAGCGATATCACCAAGGCCATCAACGCCATCAAAGAACAACTGGGGTCGCAACTCTGCATCATGGGGCATCACTACCAGCATGACTCCGTCATCCGCCACTGCGACATCACCGGCGACTCTCTGGAGCTGGCCCGCAAGCTTAGTGATGTGTCAGCTCGACATATCGTCTTCTGTGGCGTTTTTTTCATGGGCGAGTCAGCAGCACTGCTTGCCGGACCAGATCAGAATGTCTACCTGCCTGCGCCCGATGCCGATTGCATGATGGCACTCATGGCCCTGCCCCGCATGGTACGCAATGTACTGGAGTATCTCAATGGGCAGGGCCGCCGTATTCTACCACTGGCCTATGTCAATACTACATTGGCCCTCAAGGCCGTAGTAGGCGAATACGGCGGTGCGGTCTGCACTTCAGCCAATGCCGAAACCATGCTGCGCTGGGCTCTACAGGAGGCAGATGCCGTACTTTTTCTTCCAGACAAACATCTGGGACGTAATACGGGCAAAAAGCTTGGACTTGGCCCCAACGACTGGCATATTCTGCGCTGTAACGGACATGGACTGAAAGAACCAGAAAGTCAGCCGTTGGACAGACGCCTCCTGCTTTGGCCAGGCTGTTGTGCTATCCATGCACGTCTGAAACCAGGACAGGTTCAAACCGCTCGTGAGACATATCCAGATTGCCGGATCGTCGCCCATCCCGAATGTAACCCGGCACTCATTGATTTATGTGACGGAGCCGGATCTACCTCTTATCTCATTCGAGAAGCAGCCAGATTAGCAGATGAAGTCCCTGGATCCACACTCATAATCGGCACAGAAAACAATCTGGTGCAGCGCCTGGCTGTCCAGCATGCAGCGACATGTCACATCTTGCCTCTGGGACAGGCCTATTGCCCACATATGGCTAAGGTGACGGAAACGAAACTTTTGGATACACTGTTGGCAATCACTGCACAGGGAGCAGAGCGACAAGCAAAGCCTGTGCAGCTGAAAACGGAACTCTGCCCCCCCGCCCGGCTTTCCCTGCTCCGCATGCTGGAAGTTTGCGGATAATTAAGGATAAGAGTATGAGCATACAACGTCGCCATGTGTCTGTTTTGATCATCGGCTCTGGACTCGCCGGATGTACCGCAGCACTGACCCTGGCTGATGAAGGTCATGATGTGCTACTACTCAGTCATCATGCCACACTGGGCGGTGGCAATTCTGAACTGGCTCAGGGCGGTATCATCTACAAGGCTGACACTCCTGACGACAGCCATGCACTTGAGAAGGATATTCTGGTAGCCGGCCATGACTACAACTACCGTAAAGCCGTGCGCTGGCTCTGTCATCAGGGACCAGACTGCGTTGAAAAAATGCTCATTAAGCGAGCTGGCGTTGTCTTTGACCGAGCCGAAGATGGAAGCTATGACCTCACCCGCGAAGGTGGGCATTCTGCACCTCGCATCTTGCACCGGGCCGACTGTACAGGCCTCGCCCTTATGCAGGCCCTGACGGCACAGGTACTGATTCACCCACGTGTCACCTGCCTGTACAACCGCTCAGCCATTGACCTTCTGACCTCACACCATCACGCCAAAACCTCCCAGTTACGTTACGAAGTACACAACCGCTGTCTTGGTGCCTATGTCTTTAACGAAGAAAGCGGTGAACCGGAAACCATTCTGGCAGACTGGACAGTACTGGCCACTGGCGGCGTAGGACAGGTTTTCCTTCACTCTACCAATGCCCAGCACTGCGTTGGGGCGGGCGTTTCCATGGCCTTCCGCGCTGGGGTAGATCTGGCTAACCTTGAATTCATGCAGTTTCATCCTACATCGCTGTTTGAAGAACACAGTACACGTCGTGCCCTTATTACCGAAGCCATGCGTGGTGAGGGAGCACGCCTGCTTGACCATACAGGTGATCCTTTTATGCCTCGTCATGATCCGCGTGGAGACCTTGCCCCACGTGATATAGTAGCTAAAGCAATGCTAGAAGAAATGCTGCATAGCGGCTCTCCCTGTCTTTTCTTAGACGTCAGCAGAGTACGGCAAGATCTTGCTACCCGATTTCCTACTGTATGCGAAGCCTGTCGTCAGGCCGGCATCGATATTAGTCAAGAACCCATCCCTGTGGTTCCGGCTGCTCACTACTTCTGCGGTGGCGTCCTGACAGATCTGCGAGGACGAACTTCTCTGCGAGGCCTGTACGCTATCGGTGAGTGCGCCTGTACTGGCCTGCACGGGGCCAACCGCTTGGCCAGTACATCCCTGCTGGAAGCCGTAGTCTGGGGGGTCAGCTGCGGACGAGATTTGGCCCGTCTGGCAGCGGGGCCGGGCATTCCCAGACAACTTGTCAATGCTGTTCCTGACTGGCGACATGAAGGTAATGAACAGCATGACGATCCGGCCTTGGTAGCACAGGACTGGGCCAATATACGTAATACTATGTGGAATTATGTGGGCATCTCACGCAGCCGTACCCGTCTGCGGCGTGCTTTTGAAGATATGCGCGATCTTGTACGCCATATACACGACTTTTACAAACGTACTCGTATCTCTCGACGACTGGTAGATCTTTTTCACGGTTCACAGACGGCTTATGTCATCACCCAGGCTGCCATGCGTAATACCTGCAGCCTCGGCTGTCACTATCGGGTAGACTGATTGAATAAATAAAGTATGCGGATGCGTAAAGCCATACTTTATCCAGTTCTGATCCTGTCTATTCTAATTCTGACAGTTCCGGTCTCGTACTTCTGGCTCACCCAAGCAGTAAAACTGCTCATTCTTGAAACTCTGACTATACACAACTATACCGTTGATGTCATAAGCTTCAATCCTTTCAGTCGTCATCTCGAAATAATCGGTCTCAGAGGAAAAAAAAGCAATGGGTATTCTCGGGCAGCAAGGGTAAACATTATATTATCCTGGCCGGTGATTCTGCTGAATAGTCCACTCCATACGCTTCTGGCATCGCAAGACCATTTCATGACTATCGGAGAGAAGCTTGAAGCACACAATATCAGCGCTATCCTACCCGAAGGCCGTTTCAGCGTACAACGTATAGAAGCTGATGCAGTTTTACTGAATACAAATTTTGTGAGCCTAGCTGGCAAACCAGAATCTACATCAGATAACTTGGCCCTGCATCTGGCATTTGATGACCTGCGCCTTCTCTTCTGCAGCATGGATATGCCTGGCGAAGGTCTCTTTGTAAGCATCAATACTGTGATGGCGCATGGTTGGCGTGATAAACGTATTACAAATCTCGGTTTCGATGCTCTTAGCGTACGTCAGCGTGGAGCTGATCTGCTAAAAATAGCACATGTTGCCTGTAGAGATCTTTTCTTTATCAACCTTACCAAAGCCCTTGCAGACCCTAAAGCATTCTTCCAAAAAAGTGGAGATTTTTTCTTCAGCAGTATGGAGATAAGAGGGTTCGTCTCTTCAGGAGTCGAGCTGGACAAGCTGTCCATGGTCTGGACAGATTCACTTCTTGGCAGCACTCGTTTTTCAGGCTTGAAGATCCCCTCCTCATATCTGTCGGACGCCCTGTTGTCCGGCATCAGCAAAACACTCATTTTCGATGGAGAATGCCATGCCCGGGAGCTTGGCCAGGGTATCATACAGACCGATTATGCTATTGCATCTGCCGGCCTGGGAGAGCTGCAGGCAACATCACGAGTCTATCTCCCTTCTAACTTGCAAAAGTCTGGTATAGAAACAACTTTACTGTCATACAGGTTCAGTGATATATTTTTACGCTTTACCGATAAGGGTCTCATGGCGCGACTGGCACTGAGCAGCGGCGATCCAGCTGCCTTTGCACCCATTTTAGGAATGGCAGCAGGTATGGCGATCGACACGGATAAATCCGGGAATCAGGCCATACTGGATGCTCTGCTGCGCTTTGTGGCCCGTCCCGGTGTACTTGAGCTGCGCAGTCTGCCCGGCAAGCAGTTTACCCTTCTGGAAGCAGGAGACAGTATCGTTCAAAAGAAAGATCCGGCTGCCCTCTTTTGGCTTGCTGTTAGCCCCGGACAGAAAGATCTGAACACGCAAGCCCAACATCTGACTACTCCCCTCACGCCTGCAAAGTGAGTCATCATGCGTAAACTCTGCCTGAAAAAAAATGAAGAACGCCGTATCAAAGCCGGGCACCTCTGGGTCTTCAGTAATGAAGTAGATACACAGAAAAGCCCTTTGACAGACTTTACCCCAGGGGATGCAGCTACTGTCTGTGACTGGCGAGGTGTTCCTCTCGGTAGTGCCTGCGTAAGCCCCAGGTCGCTCATCTGTGCCCGTCTGCACTCGCGTAAGGGCAATGTGGAACTGGATGAGCCCCTGCTCTACCAGAGGCTGGAGACAGCCCTGCGCCTGCGTCAACGGCTTTTCTGTGACCCTTGGTATCGTCTCTGCCATGGCGAAGGAGATTTTTTACCCGGCCTTGTTATCGATAGCTATGGTGAGCACCTGACGTTGCAGATAGGCACCGCCGGCATGGAAAGCCGTAAGGAGCTTATCATAGCCTGTCTCGACAGCCTGCTGTCTCCCTCCTCTCTTTATTTTGACAATGATCTGGCAGTACGCGAACTGGAAGGTCTACCCCGTGCTCCCATAAGCCGAGGGAGCCTGCCCGAAAGCCTTCTTGTACCCGAAAATGGCTGTGACTTCAGCGTACCCGTTACCGGAGGCCAGAAAACCGGCTGGTTCTACGACCAGCGCTATAATAGATGGGAGTTTGCACACTATGCCCAGAATGCCGATGTACTGGACATCTTCAGCTATGTAGGTGGATTTGGCGTATGTGCAGCTGCTGCCGGGGCCAGCTCAGTCACTTTTTTGGACGCCTCAAGTCATGCTTTAGACCTCGCCTGTAACAATGCCGCGCGCAATGCCCCAGCCCTGGCCGATGCCGGGGCTATTACCTCTCTGTGCGGTGATGCCTTTGAGATCTTGCAGCGCCTTTATGACGAAGGCAGCCGATTTTCACTGATCAGCCTGGATCCTCCGGCCTTCATCAAACGTCGCAAAGATTTTGTTCCAGGGCTTGCCGCCTACCGCAAGATAAATCAGCTGGCCATACGACTTTTAACACCAGGCGGTATCCTGGCATCATCTTCCTGCTCATACCATCTGAGTGCCGAAGCTCTGCGTGGCTGTTTGGCCCAGTCAGCCGCACACAGCAGGCAACATGCTCGCCTGATCTTTTCCGGTGGTCAGGGACCGGATCATCCAGTACACGCTTCCATGCCGGAAACTGCCTATCTTAAGTGTTTTATCGCGCAAATAAGTTGAGCATAGTAAAGCGAACTTGCCTATTCCCGTTCATCTTTCTTTAGCCAAGGCAGACTGCCATGCATATCCCCGTTCCTCTGGCCACTGTGGGTTTGCTCACTCTTTCCAACATCTTCATGACCTTTGCCTGGTACGGGCACCTTCGCTACAAGGGCATGGCATTGCCTGTTGTCATACTGAGCAGCTGGGGCATTGCCTTTTTTGAGTATCTCCTGCAAGTCCCGGCTAATCGAATAGGCTACGGGCATTTCAGCGCTGCAGAACTGAAGACCATACAGGAGGTTATTTCCCTCTCTGTCTTCATGCTCTTTTCAACACTCTGGCTGCACGAACCCCTACGCTGGAATCATGTGCTGGGCTTTGCGCTCATCGTGCTGGCAGCCTGGGTTATTTTCAAGCAATGGTAATACTCTTGCCCGAGAAAGCCCCATCATGTAGAGTGAGCTGAGCACTACTTTACAAAGGATCAGTTATGCCTGTAGCCACATTTCCCCTGGGGCCCCTCCAGACCAACAGCTATCTCCTGCATCAAGAAGGACAGGCCATTGCTGTAGACGTGGGCGGTGATCCTGCACCCATGCTTACCTATCTGGCTGACCACAAGTTAATCCTGGCCGCCATCTGCCTGACCCATCGTCATTTTGACCATATGTACGGCGTTGCCAAGTTATCCAGCGCCCATGGTGCTCCTGTCTTTATTTCCAGAGATGACGACTGCCTGGCCGGTACAGAAGCCGCTGACGGCGGTATCTGGGGCTTCCCGAAGGTAACGCCCTTCACCAGTCAGGCCATGCCCTCCGGCACGGTCAACTGGGGTGGTATGGAGTGCTGTATCCTGCAAACCCCCGGCCACACACCGGGTGGAGTTTCCCTCTACTTTCCGGCGCACAGCCTGGTTTTTACTGGTGACGCCCTGTTCTATCGGTCCATAGGTCGATCCGATTTTCCCGGTGGAGATCTGCAGACGCTGTTACGTTCCATAAAAGAAAACCTCTTTACCCTGCCCGCTGATACCATAGCCTACCCTGGTCACGGCCCTGCTACCAGTATAGGTGACGAGCGCAGTAACAATCCCTTCTGTGGCGACTTTGCGGAGTAAAGCAGTACCTCTGGCGCTTCTGTGCAGCCCCCGGCCAGGCGGTGTCAGTGACGCGCTTGCCGGGGCTTTTGCCATGGGCATGGCTGATGCTGGCCTGTCCATGTGCAGCCTGGCCCTGCGTGACTACAGAATAGCTGCCTGCACAGCATGTGGGGCATGCAGCAAGCCACCACACAAGTGTGTGCTGGCTCACTCGGAAGATCAGGCTGAAGAGTTGTTTTCTTACCTTTCACGGGCCTCATTTCTACTTGTAGCATCCCCCATCCATTTCTATGCACTGCCCGCCCACTTCAAAGCCTTTGTAGACCGGGCACAACGCTTCTGGAGTGCACAGATATATAAGGCAGCGCATACAGCTGCATCGCGTACGGCTGTAGCCCTGCTAGCGGCAGGCAGACCACGCGGTGTACGGCTGTTCGATGGGGCACTTCTGACGCTTGACTATTTTTGTCGTACACAGAATTTCAAAATTCAGGAGTCTCTGGGCTTTCGGGCCCTGGACACTAAAAAAGATCTGGATGCACGCCCTCAGGTTCTGACTTGTGTACGAACGAAGGCACATGCCTGGGGGAGACACCTTGCTGGCCAAAGGCCTCAGGAGTAAATGTGTCGTTCTGGACGTACTGGCGAAACAGGCTTGGCCTACATGAAAGCCGCTGTACCTTCTGCCTGCGTCCGTTCCAGATACAGAATCTCCCTCCTGCCTCAGCCTTTCTCTCTGACACGCAGCTCTGTTCTCATTGCCTGCCGCATTTTGCACCCTGTACAGCACCCCGGTGTCAGCGTTGTGGCCTGCCAATGCCAAAGTCGGACGTTACCCACACTGTGTGTGGTCAATGTCTGACACATGATCCTCCCTGGGAAGCGCATGCATTCTGGGGGCGTTACGAAGGTGCCTTACGCCAGGCGCTGCTGCGGCTCAAATTTGACGGCGAGCTCTCCCTAGCTCCATTTTTAGCCGCCTGTCTTCTGCAGGCCGCAAACTGCCTGCCTGGCCCTGATGCTCTGCTGGCAATACCGCAACATCCAGAGCATTTACAGCGTCGAGGCTATAATCAGGCACACGAACTGGCAAAACAGCTGCATACCCTGACCGGACTACCTCTTCAACCGAATCTTTTAAAAAAGATACGTCATGTGCCAGCGCAGGCCAGTCTTAATGCCAGTAAACGTCTGCACAATGTCGAAGGCAGTTTTGCCGCTGCCACAAAGGTCAGAGGCATGCGGCTCTGGCTGCTGGACGACGTCATGACCACAGGCAGTACGTTGCTGGCAGCCTGCCGTTGCCTCAGGCAGGCCGGCGCTGTCGGGGTCAGTGTACTCTTTGTGGCTCGTACGCCCCGTTATGCCTGACAGATCCCCAAAAAGCCTGCATGACAAGCCCTGAGCTTTCTGGTATATTTTTCATTGTCAGTCGACTAAGCATACCGAACAACGCCTCTTGAGCCATATCTGGAGCATTCATGCTGACCACTCTCTCTCCGGCATATCGCAATATGGCAATACAGTTCATCTTTCTTATCACTTTCATCGGTATTATGACATGCTGGTCTTCTAGTCGCTCCCTTGCACAGGTCACCCTGCTGATACCGAGCCAGCCCAGTATTGAAAAGCCATCCCCAGTAGCCCCCACAGGGAAGGTAAAACAGCCATCTTCCCAGTCTGTGCCTGCGCCCCTTTCAGGCAGTGGAGAAACACGGTCCATTGCGCAGGAAGTGGATGTGCTGATCACGATGATGCGCCCTTTTCTGCATCAGGGCCTGCCCATGGATATGCCACAGCTTTTCGCCGTGCTGCGTTATGACGCAGAAACACCCGTCACAGACGGGCTATTGCAGCCAGAACGGCGGGATTTGCTGGGTGATGTAGAAGAAATTCTCTATCTGGAGCAGAAGGCTTGGGGCGCCAATGTGGCTCTGGACCACCCCGGCCTGCATCACTTCATCATAGAAGCCCGCCCCTGGTGGGATGCAGCTCGACAGCGCTTCATACAGCATTATGTTAAAACAACAGTTCCTGTTTATGGCATTGACCGGGGCTGGCATCTGCCTGCAGGCCAACGTATGGAAATCCTGCCATTGACCCGTCCTTTTGGTCTGACGGTTCCAGTCCTGTTCCTTGGCCGGGCCGTACGTAGTGGCAACCCTATGGCTGACGTACCGGTGCGCATGCTCAGAATCAATACTGACAAACGTACTGCACCTACTCCCTGGCATGAGGAGCTTGTAGGCCGCACCGATGGCAACGGTCAGTTCAGCTTTGTACTGCATCAGCCAGGCTGGTGGTGCTGTCAGGCCACAGTGGAAGGAGCACCTCTGAAAGGTCCTGACGGACACCCCAGGCCACTAGAGCTGAGTGCCCTCTTCTGGCTTTATGTGGACAGCCCGGTTGCTGCACCCGGTAAACGCTGATTCTGCGCCTGCAGCTTGCTTTTTACAGCTGGATACCTATATTTGCTATTGCGGAAACCTTCTTCATATCCCTTATACCTTGAGAGAGTGCAGCATGAGATTGAGTGCCTTCCTGACTGGAATTTTTCTGCTTTTCGCCTCTGTAGCCGTCGTACTGCCCGAAACTGCCGAAGCCGCGCGCATGGGTGGTGGGCGCTCCTTCGGCAGCAAACCCTCTATGAGTCAGTCTGCCCCGGCCCCCAGCCAGACCATGCGTCAAGGCACGCAGACCCAACGACAAAATGCAGTCCAGACCCAGGCGCCACAAAGGCCAGGTCTGTTCGGTGGCATGGGTGGGCTTGTAGGAGGTCTTCTGGCGGGTACGCTTATTGGTTCTCTTCTGGCAGGTACGGGGTTCACCGGCGGCGGCTTCATGGATATCCTGCTGGTAGGCCTGCTTATTTTTCTCGGATTCAAGCTTTTTGCTCGCTTCCGCAACAGACAACAGCCGGCGGCAGCCGGAGCAGGCAATGCTCCCGTGGGTGGTATGTCAGGGAATATGGACTATACCATGCATCGTGACGATGTCCGCAGTGGGTGGGATACGTTGAGCAGTACTCCACAGGGAGCTGGTCAGGCGGGTGGAGCACCCCTGGATCTTCCTGCAGATTTTGATGCTGATGATTTTCTGCGTGGTGCCAAGATGGCCTACACGCGCCTGCAGAATTCCTGGGATAGACGCGATCTGAACGATATTGCCCAGTTCGCCACTCCTGCCGTTCTGGATGCCCTGCGGCAGCAAATGGCTGAAGACCCTGAACCGTGTGTCACTGAGATACTGCTGGTCAATGCTCAGCTGCTCTCTGCTGAAAACGAAGGCAGCGAGCAGCGTGCCCAGGTTTACTTTGATGTGCTTATGCGTGAAGATCCGCAGCAGCAGTCCCCATCTTCTGTTCGAGAGATCTGGCATTTTGTACGTCCCCTGTCAGGTGGATCCTGGAAGTTAGACGGCCTTCAGCAGGTAGACTAGCAGTTCCTTTCCTTTTCTCATAAACGGCACGGGCCGGGAGCTGCGGCTTCCGGCCCGTATCTTTCACAATAAGGACTACTTATGAATATAGCAGAAAACTATGTGGCACGATATGACCAACTGCTGCGCCACTTGCAAATGAATATTGAATATGCATCTGAAGACTCGTCCAGAGTCACCATGCCTCTGAACGAATGCATCAAAAACGGCATGGGTGTAGCCCATGGTGGAGCTATTTTTGCTCTTGCTGACGTTGCTTTTGGCGCATCGGCCAATGCCGGGAGCAATACAGGCACTGTCAGCCTAACAAGCAGCATTGAATTCCTGCGGCCGGGCAAAAAAGGGCCTCTGGTGGCCGAAGCCAGAAGAGTCAGGGGCGGACAATCCATCCAGAGTTATGAGATACTGGTCTTCGACGGCTCTGGGACTCTTATCGCCAGGGTTATGGCCACAGGGTTTCAGACGAATGTTCCATTACCACACCAAGCCTAACCGCAACGGGAAAATCCGCATGTCGGGCAACTAAGGCAACCTTCCTGAAAAACCAAGGGCTCACTGCACTCCGGGCAACGCTGAAGCTCAAGATCGTTCACGTCAGCAATATGCTCATTCTGCAGATAGCGTTTTTCCAGTACCCAAGCGATAGCATCGGGGATGGAGAGCAGCAGGCCCTTACCCCGAAACACCGGATGTTCACCGCCGATACCCTTAATCTGAGCCACCACGTCACGTACACTTACGCCCGAACGCAGAGCCAGTGATACCAGTCGACCAATGGCTTCAGCCTTGGCCGTGATGGAGCGACCAGACTTGCCGATGGTGGCAAAGACCTCAAAGGGTGCGCCCTCCAGCTCATTGACGGTGAGGTACATTGCACCAAGGCCGGTCTGTACCTTCTGGGTAAAGCCCTGTATCATATCCGGCCGTTTGCGCACAGCCGATACAGACTTGTTGCCCTGTACCGACTGTGCATCTATAGCGCTGCCATCCATCTTTTTCTGTCCATCACCAGTAGCCAGTACCTGTACGCTTTTGCAGCCATCCCGGTATACAGTGACGCCCTTACAGTCCTCCTGATAGGCAAGCCAGTAAATATCATAGATATCCTTCTCTGTAGCATTATTGGGAAGGTTCACAGTCTTGGATACAGCGTTGTCCGTATGCCGCTGAAACGCGGCCTGCATACGCAGATGCCAGACCGGGTCAATATCCATGGCAGTCACAAAAACCCTGCGCAGCTCTGCCGGCAGGAAGTCCATGGCAGCAATAGACCCCTTGGCTGCCACACTTTCCATCAAATCCGGTGATGTCAGACCTGCGGCCTGAAGGGCACCTTCAAAATAGGGATTGACCTCCATTAAACGCTCACCATCCAAAATATTGCGGATGAAACACAGAGCGAACAGCGGTTCAACCCCGGAAGAACAGCCGGCGATAATGGAAAGAGTACCCGTAGGAGCAATGGTCGTTACCGTAGCGTTGCGGTATGGCCCTTCTCCTCTTTTCGCATAGATGGATGTTTCGTACGCAGGAAAAGCCCCCCGCTCACGGGCCAGTGCAGCTGACGCCCTGCGCCCCTCTTCCTGTATGAAGCCCATGATACGTTCGGCAAGAGCAATGCCGGCCTGCGAATCATAAGCTATGCCCAGCTGGAAAAGCAGATCTGCAAAGCCCATAACGCCCAGGCCGATTTTACGATTGCGGTGCACGGTTTCCGTTATGAGCGGCAGGGGAAAACGCGAGGCATCAATAACATTGTCAAGAAAACGCACAGCAAGGTGAACGACACGTCGCAACTCGTCCCAGTCAATCCCCTTGGCGGCCGGATCCGCATCGGTATTATGTCCGAACAGATAAAAACGGGACAGATTTATGGAGCCCAGATTGCAGGCCTCAAACGGCAAGAGCGGCTGCTCACCGCAGGGATTGGTGGATTCTATCTCACCCTGATCCGGGGTAGGGTTATCACGGTTGATGCGATCCAGAAAAATGATACCGGGGTCACCGGACTGCCAGGCTTTCTTCACCAGAAGCTCAAAAACATCTCGTGCACGCAGGCGGGAATGAAGCTCACCGCTATTGGGTGCCATCAAATCATAGTATTCATCTTTTTCCACTGCCTGCATAAAGGCTTCAGTCAGCCCTACGGAAAGATTGAAATTATTGAATTCGCCTTCTGTTTCCTTGGCCCGGATGAATTCGATCACATCTGGATGATCCACCCGTAAAATGCCCATATTGGCACCGCGTCGAGTACCACCCTGCTTGATCTGCTCGGTAGCTGTATTAAAAATCCGCAGAAAAGAAACCGGTCCTGAAGCCACTCCACCAGTCGAGCCCACACGACTTTCCTTGGCCCGCAGTCTTGAAAAAGAAAAGCCCGTGCCCCCGCCAGACTTGTGGATCATAGCTGCATACTTGACTGCATCAAATATCTCTTCGATGGAGTCTCCCACAGGGAGCACAAAACAGGCTGAAAGCTGTCCCAGTTCTGTACCGGCATTCATCAGAGTCGGCGAATTGGGCAGGAACTTCCAGGAAGTCATCAAATCATAAAACTCCCGCGCCAGCTCTTCTGCCTCACAGGAAGAACCTGCATACTTACGCTCTTCAGCGGCAATGGCTGCGGCTACCCGCCAGAAAAGATCTCGCGGGGTCTCAGTCTGTGTTCCGTCCAGGGACTTATGCAGGTAACGCTTTTGCAGCACTACCTCGGCATTGGAGTTCAGTTTTGGCTGAGGTACATTGGTGGGTATAGCGATCATCAACATTCAACCTTTATTTTGTAGGTAAATCCTTCTGTCATAACAGAAATTGCAAACCGCAGTTACGCTTTTCTGCCGGAGCCACTAGGACGGGGTACAATCAAAGCCTGACTTTTGGCGTCACGCCTTCCCCCGTGCGGTATCTGCACTGGCAGACTGCTGCCTGAATGCAGGCCTGTCGCATCCTCCAGCAGGACCAGCCCTCCAGCGCCACAGGCATAGCGGGCCTTACCACGCAAGCCAGGTACAAAAAACGGCGCAGAGATCACCCGCACATCATGGGCCGATCGCACCGGCGACACAGGCTGTAACAACAACGGACTGAGAGAAAGCGCTGTCTTGCCCAGCCCTGCTTCTCTGGAAAGACTCTGCAGCCAGCCCGGGGCTCCCTCACAGTCAAAGGTGAAATGACACCAGGTGCGCCCAGCCTGCCCTGCCAGCAGGGGGCAGGCTGCATCATGCAGACATGGCAGCACAGAGGCCAGACCTCCCTCTAGGGCCAGGGCGCGCAGCTGCATGATGGTCATGCCGCCCAGACGGGTACCCGGCTCCACAAATAGCAAAGAAGGCACTACCGCCTGAAGAGCCTCTCTGCTGTGGAAAAGCAGAGGGGCCAATGCGTTCAACACGCCTCCAAGGCGCTCCTGCCCATGTACTTTGCTCTCCTCAGACAGTGCAACCTGCAATCCATCAGCACTATCTTCCTCAGGAAAATCCTCGGCTCGCCCCTTGCGTACAGGTCGTAACTCATTGATCACATTGGCGGCAGTAATAAGCCAAGAGTAGCAGTTTTTCTCTCCTCTGAGCATTGGTGCAGCCTGCCGGGGCAGACTTTCCAGTGAACCACAGGCCGTACGCACAGACCAGACAGGCCAGCCCATGCGCTGTCCCCAGACTTTCAGCAGGGCTTTTCCCAACTCCAGAGGGCGGGCAGCGCTGTCCAGCGCCAGAACACGTATGGGGGCCGCACGCCATGAAGGGCGCGCCAGCCAAAGCGCAAGGGGTAATGTCAAAGGGCCGGAGCCCACATCCATCAACAAGGCCTCAGCATCTGGCACGGCTGCAGGGGCAGGCAGGGGCAAAGCCGCAAGCAGACGGCTGAGGCGCACGATATTCCAAGGTAAAAAATAGTAAAGATAAGCACTGATAAAGGCAGGAGTGCTCCAGTACGGGTGTCGCAAGTCTCGCCTCTCGACTGTCAGCAGACGGGAAAGAGCTGCTATGTCGTCAGGCAGCGAGCGGCGATGGGCTCTGGAAAGAGGCCAAACAGCCTGCAAGACCTCTGGCAGATGCTCCAAAGCCTGTTTGCAGTCAGCACTCAGTGGCGGAAAAAGCAATTCCGGCCTGGGCCATATGGAAGCACGTTGCGGAGCTGATACGCCAATAGTACCGCGAGCAGACTGGAACTTGCGAGGATGACGGGTGTGGGCATGTGACATTCAGGCTCCCAAACGCATATGACGCAGATAGTTACTGTGAAAATCAGGGTTATCTACCAGTGACAGCAGGTGGGCGCGCTTGCAGAGTGCAGCCAGTATCTCCCGCTCCTGTTCATGACAGGCGAGCAGAGCTGCCCCGGCCAATGCGGTATTACCCACCGCAAGGATACGCCGGGCAAGCCCCTCGGGCACAAAACCCAGCTGTTCCAGCACTTCGGGGCGAATATGTTCACCAAGCGCCCCTGCCAGGCAAAGACAGGCTATATCACCCGGTGCAAGACCAGCCTCGGCCAGCAGAACTTCAAGAGCTAGCCCAAAGGCCGCACGAATCTTGAGCAGCTCTTCCACATCACTGGCAGCTAGCCACTGACCACGCGGCAATCGCAGGCAGATCTGACCATGATGTCGGTACAAACCCTGCGCTAACCTGCAAGTCAGGGGTATGGCGTTTGCAGGGGGGGATTCCATAAAAAGCCCCCTTTCGTCCAGCAGACCCGTCTGCCGTAAAATTGCCAGCAAAGAAAGATAGCCTGTCGCACTGACTCCTCTGGCTGTTCCGTTGCTGCCATCCCAGGAATGACCAACCAGTCCGGACGGCGTCAGACTAAAATGCGTCAGCACATCAGGCCCGGCAAGCTGACCGCACTGCGGTCCAATACCTTCCAATGCCGGCCCCAAAGGAACACTGGTCAGAAACAGTTCGCCCTCAGCATCCACCAGGGCCAGCTCACCATTGGTACCCAGGTCTGCCAGTATGAAAGGACGCGGCGTATCCGCAGCCAGTAGAGCCGCAAGGCCGGCGCTCACATCACCGCCCACAAAAGGCGCAGGCAGGGGTGGCACATAGACTGGCGGCAAATCCGGTAAGGAAACTACTGTATTTCCAGTAAAATCCAGGCGATAGGGTGCCGTGCACAGGCCCTCCACATCCTGCTCCAACACAATGGCGGTCATGGCCGGGTTGCCTGCCAGACAAATACTGCTTATACTGCCCGCTCTCTCCAGCTGCTCACAAAGCCTGCGTAGCGCACTGCGCACCAGACCTGCCAGCAAAGCACGCTGCTGAACATCCCGCGCCAAGGACAGGCGGGAAACCACATCAGCGCCTGCACCTGCCTGAGGATTAAGAAAGCTTCCCTGCGCAACTGCCTGCCCGTCAGGGCATACTGCCTGCCAGTATATCGAAGTCGTACCCAGATCCACCGCCAGGGCCAGCTCTTCTTCAGGGCTGCTGCCATCAATCTCTGCCTCTGCCGGAAAAACTGCAAAGGCTTCGGGCGGCAGCTCAAGCTTCAAAGCATCGCCCACCTGTGGCACAGAGTGTCGACAGGCCAAGCGCCAGCCATCAACTACAGCCGCCGGAGCAAGCAGGGCCTCCTCTGCAGGGCTTGGTTCAGGAGCATTTTCAGACCAGCGCACACGACAGCGGCCGCAGCTTCCCAGTCCGCTGCACAGGGGCTGTGGCGGCAGCAGCCCGGACAGCCAGATAGCGTGCGACAGACTGTCACCAGCCCGGGCCTCCAGTTCCAACTGTGACGAAACAGCAGAGCCCGCCACACTGAGTTGCACCTTCATTCTTAAGTCCAGCTTAAAATTCCGAGGGGCGGTATATAATCCCACTACCCTGTCAATCAGAGATACTGCCTGCGCCAGGCATCCAGAAAAAGCAGGCTGGCTTCAAGCTCATCCAAGGCTCCCGTCTGCTGACGCAGCCGGGTCAGCACATCGTCCAGTGATGCCTGATTACCTAATCCCAGTTTGCGCAGCAAACGGGCCAGGGCCTCACGCAAAACAGGGTCCAGAGCGTCATCAGATGTCTGTCTGTCTGTCTGCTCCGGCTCAGCGGTTCTCCAGGGGCCAAGCGCGGCCTCCATATATGTCAGCAGACTCAGCATACGCTTTTCATATGTATGCTCACGCAAAACACGGGAACGGGAACGAGCCGAGATTGTCCTGCGTTCTTCTGGATGTACCAGATAAAAATCAATGGCACTGTACAGCTCTTCGATGCTATCAATAATGGCCAGCTCGTCAGCAGCAAAAAGTCCGTCCATGAGTGTGCGCCTGTCTACCAGCTGAAAGGCTCCCATAGCAGCCAGCTCAAAGGTGCGGGGGTTAACGAAATCCCCATGACTGACCAGGTCTCCATCCTGGATGCTGGAATGCAGATTCAGATTGATAGTGGTAGCATTGTAGACTCTGACGCTCTCCTCCTCACTGATGCGCGCCCCCTGTCGCTGCACATGAGCAGCCAGCAGGCTTTCTCCTTCCCAGTCTGAACCCCATATCTTGAAATTCCGCCCGGCCAGAGGGCGGAAGGCCAGACGGCGGTTGGGATACCCTGCCCCCAGAAAGGAGATATCAGCCCCGTACTCTCTGCGTTCAGCCGGACTCAGTGCCAAGGGTTGATGAAATTCCGGCAGAGCAGCCAAGGGCAGATACATCACCCGTTTCTGACCCAGTGCGGCCAGCATTGAAAGAAAGGGCTCCTTCTGAATAACAGCAAAAACATCATAGAGAGGTGCGTAGTCCCGCCAGTAGTTGAAGACCAGATGGTCTTCCACAAACCACATGGCCGTACGTACTCCGGCCCGGGTAAAACGCTGTAACAGAGTCCTGCTGACAGGAGCCTGTGCCATGGCGAGGACGAGATGAGGTTCCAGGCTCTGCGCCTGAGCCCAGATGGCCTGCCCCACTACCTGTAAGAAAGAGCGCTCCAGCTGTACACCCTGTGCCGGGGAAAGCCCCAGGTTATGCAGTCCGTTAAACGTTGGATAAAAAAACGAAGCATCAAACAACCGTACAGTATGTCCCAGGCTCTCCAGAGCCTTTGCGCAATAACGGCCAATGGGCAGAGAGCCCCCGTACATGGGCAAAACGACCAGAATACGAAGAGGGGACTGTGACATCAGGCATACCTCCAGGGTGGCAGCATCCACTCGCTATCAGGTACAAGCCGCTGACGCTGATCAGTCTGCACGCCTTCCAGATGAGAAAAATGCAAAAATTCCTGCAGAACAGCCCGTGCGGCAAGACGCTCCGCAGCATGTGCATCCTGCCCAGCCAGAAGGGAGAACCTTCCCCCAAGAGCATCAAGGCCACTACGCCATATTTGCAGGCCCGGAGGCACATCGCCTTCTGTATGTGTCTGCCCCTGCAGGGCAAAAGCAAGACTGCGCAGGAGGCTGTCAGACGCAAAAGCTGCCAGGCAGGCGGTACCTCTAGGGCAGGGAGCGCTTTCCAGGCAGGGGGAGCACTGCGTTGCAGCCTGCCAGACCAGATGCCCCTCACCGTACGGGCCTGTCTCATGGCACCAGGCCGAAGAGAGAAAAAAGGCCAGTATCGGTGTACCCAGATGGGCAGCAAGGTGCATGATACCGGTATCCGGGCAGATAAGAGCGTCCAGGCCCTGCACGGCCTCTGCCAACCCCTGCCAGTCAGTTTTGCCACTCAGGTCTTCCACCCTGCCCTGCATTCTGGCAGGCAGCAGCCGTATCAGCCTTCGGGCCGCCGGCTGTTCGGCCCGTGTACCCAGCAGGTGTACCCGAGGGCCTCCTTTGATCTGAAAAATGGCATGTACCACCTGGGCCAACAGAGGTAAAGGCAGAGAACGGCGGGATTCCCGCCCTGCCAGCACTACCCCCAGCCCCTGTCCTCCGGCCTGTGCAGGCGGGTTGACCGCAGCGGCCGGGATGGGACATGGAGCCAGATGACCCCAAAAATCTATCAGATTAAGCGGTGCAAGCACGCGCTGCTCGCTAAGGCGAAAAATCATACGGGCCCAGGGTGATCGCAAAATGCCCCCCGCCGCTGGCCTATAGCCCATGACACGCCCCGGCTCGAAAATGCGGCAGAGCGCGGCAGTCAGCTCAGAAAAATTACAATTGTAGACGGTCTGAAACTCCAGTTCGCGCCAGAGAGTCAGCACATCTTTGTTTTCTGCCAGAGCACAGACATCTGGCTGACCATGCAGGCGCAGCCCATGAACAATGGCCCCTGGGAAGAGCAACCGGGCCAGAGGCACAAGCCCCGCATCCACAGCAAGATGCACCTCTCCCTCCTGCTCCAGCGAGAGGATGAGGCGCTTTGTCTGGACAAGATCGCCGAAACGCGCAGCCTGTAAAACAAGAAATCTGGGCACTGTTGGAACCTGGCCTGTTTGCCGGGACTGTAAAACTCGGACGGGCTGTATGATAAACAAAAGCAACACTGACTTCAATGATGGTCATCGTATTGCAGAACGGCTTCAGCCAAAGGTACAGGAACGTGACAACTTATGATAACGGCTTTGCTGGACACAACCAGTGGCAGATCTTTTCTATGGCGTGGAAAAAAGCACAGCACGGGAGAAAAATTCCAGAGCAGTGATGGAAAGGACGCGGCCCCAGTAGTGAGGTTACTACTGAGGCCGCTTAACCTGACTTTTTAACCAGGCTTGGGGAGGAATAGTGAGGCTCTTGATAAAGTCCCGTTTGGTATGTGTATCATATTAGAACTAGTGAGCAATCACACGGAAGTCATCGCGACGGTTCTGGGCCCAGACAGCTTCGCCAGTACCCTGCACAGCCGGATTTTCCTTGCCGTAGCTGATCATTTCAAGCTGGCTGGGGTTCACACCCAAGGTGACCATGTATTCGTAGGCAGCACGGGCACGGCGTTCACCCAGAGCAAGGTTATACTCCTGGGTACCACGCTCGTCGCAGTTGCCTTCAATACGGACACGAATGCTGGGGAACTGCTTCATCAGGTCGGCCTTGATCTTCAGCATATCCTTATATTCAGGCTTAATATCGAATTTGTCAAAAGCAAAGTACACACGGGCATCGGTAATTTGCTGAATAGCTGCCTGCATTTCAGGGGAAATACCGGTATCAGAGACGGTCTCCGTCTTTTTGGCACAACCGAAACCAGCGGCCAAAGCCAGCACAAGGGTAAGAGCAAGAGCATAGCGTTTCATAGATCCTCCTGAACAGTTCATTCTCCAAAAAGTTTACTAAGACGCCTTTTCCTTTCTATACGCAGCATTACATAACACTGCGCGTTGATGGTATCTGCCCATGCAGTTTTGTCAAGATATGGAATGGCCGATTCCCCAACTATTTTTACCGCTATGGCTACCCGCAGTCCGTTATTTGCCTGTTACAGGCATCCCCCAGCGGGGAAAGGCCGCCGCCCCTGCACCGGTGGGTACGCGCTTGGCATCGCCACCGTGCCGGGTAGTCAGATATATGCTGCGTTCACCACCACGGGTAGAGGCAAAGGCAATAAAATAGCTGTCAGCACAGAACGAAGGCTGTTCGTCACTGCCCGGGCCAAAGCTGACCTGGCGCTCCATGCCGGTCAGCATATCCTGCACGAAAATACGATGCCCATAGTCTGTCATACGACTGTACACCACCAACGTACCGTCAGGAGAAAGATTTGCCTCTGTATTGTAGCTGCCATTCTGACTGACCCTGGTGACGCGGCCTGTGCTCAAATCCTTAAGGAATATCTGGGGACCGCCCAGGCGCGAAGAGGTGAAGGCCATCTTGGTACCGGTACTGTCAAAGGTAGGAGAAACATTGATGGCATTGCTCTGCTCAAGAATACGTTCTTTCTGAAAAACATGATTGAGCAGGAAGATAACCGGGTATTTCCCGTTGGAAAGTGCCACCGCCACCTTATTATCCGGTGTAAAGGCCGGGCCGATGACCACATTGCCAGGAAAGCGGATACGCTGCACTTTTTTGCTGGTGCTGTCCCAGACACCAAGGGCATGAGACCTGGGATCAATATGACTGAAAACAACAAAACGCCCGTCAGGTGACCAGGCGGGCGACATGGCTTCGCCAGCCATCTTGGTAATCTGACGCAAATCACGGCCAGTGGGTCTGACCAGCCAGACATTGGCACTGAGCTTACCTGTTTTCTTGACGAAGGCCAGCGTAGAGCGGAAAAAAGCCCCGTTGCCGGTCAGGGCTTCCAGCAGGTCTGCACAGAAACGATCTGCCACTTCAGGCAGGTCGCGTTTGCTCACCTTGATATACTCCTTACCAAAAAGGCGGCCGCCGGTGTTGGTCTCAAAAGCACGAAGCTGTACAGGCCGCGTACCGCTGTCGCCCTCAGGCCAGTAACTGGTGACCACGATATCGGAGCCAGCCAGCTGAAAACGCCTGAAATCCAGCGCAGGTGGCTCATACCCTGCCAGCAGGGAGCCCCCAAGTACGGCTCTGGGGTCGGTCAGGCGCATAAAGGGCAGAAAGCTCAGGTTCTGTTCCACGAGTTTCTGCAGATCCTGTCCCATGGCTGCAGCCGGTTTCTGCCCTTCCTGCAGAGGTGTTGCCAGAGCTAGATTGATGACACTCTGCCCGGGGTTGATGATATCTACCCGCATGGCGGCCTGTGCCTCAAGCGCCGTCATCGCTGCAATCAGAGCCAATATGAACAGAAATTTTCTCATCATACGTTGACCTCATTTTACGATGCGCCTAGCGCACCAGAGTAAGGGTGACGTCCACTTCACGGCTCAGCCCCTGCGGCGGTGCATCAACCTTGCCAGCGCGCCGTACACCCTGAAGGACGAACCTGTCCAGCAGCTTGTCGCCGCTGCTTTCTACCAGGCTGGATTTTTTGATATTACCGGCATCATCCAAAGCAAGGCGTACCGTAGCATAATAGGTGCCGGGTACTGTCTCTGCCGGTATAAAGGTAGCGTTGCGCAGAGCCCATGCTACTCGCGAAAAATACTTTCTGTATTTTGGGCCGTACTTGTCCTGCATTCTGGCAGGCCCAGAGTTCAGCTCAAGGTTCATCTCTTCTGCAGTCAGGCCATCTGCTGCAGGCGCAGGTATATCTGCTTTACCATTTCCGGCTTCAGCTTCCCGTACAATGGCCTCTGCCCGTCGGCGAGCCCGTTCTTCAGCTGCTGCGGCCTGCTGGTCAGGTACTGCAGGGGTGATTACAACCGGCGCCGTGGCAGCCGCTACAGGAGATACCGCAGCCCTGGGCGTACCTGTCCAGAAGGCAAGATGTACTTCAATGGGCAGACCGTAGGGTGGCGTTCCAAAAGGGGCGGCTTTGCGCACAGCCGTACAGGCAGAAACGTCCAGGGCATCCATGCCTGACTTTTTCTTATGTGTGCATTCCTGCACCTGCCCCTTCTCGTTAAGCCCTACGCGCAGCCGCACTGTAAAATCCCCCTTGAGTGAAGAAGGCGGTGCCCATACGGCAATGACCTTATCCAGCACCCTGTCGGCATAGCCTCCACTGGCATCAGCCACAGCCAGAGCTGCAGCAGAGGCAGGCGCAGTGACTGCAAGATATGTGACCAGAGCGCCACTCAACAGGAATGCACTGGCAGGAAAATGCAACGTCATACACGTCTCTCCTCGGGTTAGCGGCCCATCAATTCATTCATATTGAAGACCAGACGCAGGTCCAGATATTCCGGGCCAGGAGGTGGAGGGAAGAGGCCTGCCTGGCCAGTGCGTATGACGGCGTTGACAGCCGAGGCATCGAACTGGGCATTGCCAGAGCTACGCTCCAGCTCTGCCAGCATGACTACACCCTGCAGGTCCACAGCCACACGTACCACACAGACCAAATTTACCCTTGCTGCAGATGCAAAGGCCCAGTTGGGCCGCACAGCCAGCATGACTTCCCCCAGGTAAACACTGGCAAGACCGCCACCGCCAGGGCCATCCCCCTCGCCGCCACCGCCGCCGCCATGCCCACCGGCATTGCGGCGGGCTTCGCCAAGTGCACGCTCCACGGCGCTGCCTCGGTCGCCCGCTTCAGCACGCGAGCTGGCCTTACGGGCCTGTCGCAGGGCCTCGGCTACCGGGTCAGACGCAGGCTTTTTCTGTTCCGGCTTTCTGACTGCAGGCTTGACCTCTTTTTTGGGCTCTGCCTTTTTCTTTTCGGCTACAGGCTTAGGCTCTTCTTTAACCTTGATTGGTTTGGGAGGCTCTTTGACAGGTTCCGGTGCCTTCTTGGGGGCTTCTTTAGGTGGTGCGGGCAGAGGTAGAGGCTCCTTGACTGCCTCACGGGCCGGAGCAGCTACCTCATCTTTGGGCGCAGGCGCTGACGGGGCCACAGGGCCGTCTGCAGGCTGCCCCATATGCCCGAGAATGGGAGAAGGCAGACGATTACCACCGGGCATACCATCTACCAGGCTGATCATCACTGGCGGCGATTCCAGACTGACAGGCGGCGTACCCGGCCAGAACCACAGCAGTAAAAAAAACGCCACATGCAGGCAAATGGAAATGACGTAGGAGGCCAGCCGCATGAGCTACCTGCTTTTTGCCCCGGCAGGGGCGCTTTCTGTCTTTTCAGCCATGACGCCCAGTTTTTCGATACCTGCTGCCTTGATATAGCCCATTATCTCTACCACAAGACCATACGGTACTTCTCTGTCAGCCTTAAGAAAGAGGCTGCGATTCTTCTCTTTGACAAGACGTTGCAGATATCCTTCCAGAGCTTCCATGCTGTCCACAGCGTACTCATCAAGATAAATCTTGCCGTCCTTGCGCACGGAAAGGATCATGTGATCTACATCAGTAGGCAGAACCTGCACCTGTTTGGTCTGCGGCAGGTCAACATCAAGGCCCTGACTCATCATGGGTGTGGCAACCATAAAAATAATTAGCAACACCAGCATCACATCTACAAACGGCGTAACGTTGATCTCTGAAACAAATTTGCTGTTACCCAGCTGCGCGCCCATGGCTATAACTCCGTAGCGCCGGTACGCTGTACCGGGCGATGGGCGTTGAGCTCACGCTGAACACGGTTGAGAAAAATACTGGCAAAATTCACCAATCGGGTGTCAATCTGTGAAAGCTTGCCCATAAAGATGTTGAAGCCGATGGTGGCGGGCACAGCCACTGCCAGGCCGATGGCCGTAGCTACCAGTGCCTCGGAAATGCCGGGGGCCACCGTGGCCAGTGAGGCAGACTTGAGCATGCCGATGGAATGAAAAGACCCCATGATGCCCCAGACCGTACCGAACAAGCCGATAAAAGGGGCTGTATTGGCTGTTGTGGCCAGAAAGGATAGCGAGCGCTGCAGCCGGGCCAGCTCACTGGCGACCCCCTGCCGCAGGGCACGGCGCACATTGTCGACCACCACTTCACTGGAATTGCCAAGTTCTTTGGAGTGGTTGAATTCCTGTACACCCTGATGTGCAATATAGTAGAGGGGTGAGGTCGGGTCTGCCCCGAGTGACTGCACAGCCTCGCGCAGGCTGGCCGCGCTCTCAAAACGGGCCATACCTTGTACGGCCTTGCGCTCTGCAGCGCCCAGTGAAAAAGACTTCTGTATCATCAGGCCCCAGCTGGCCACAGACATAAGCAGAAGAAGCGCCAAAACGGCCTTGGCCACCAGGCTGGCCTGGCTGATCATCGATAACAGGCTGAATTCCATGAGCAACTCCGTAACAGTGCGCAATCTACCGGCAGGCGCAATGGCCCACAACGGCTTTGGTCAGAAGAATGCTACGCCTGCAGCAAATTTTCAAGACTTATTTTAGAAAGTGTCCAGCAGGGTTTTACGGCGCTTTGAATAATTTTTTTCTGAAAAAGACAAGCCCCACAAGGCTTTTAAGGCTTTGTGGGACTTTGTGAGATTTTAGTTTGGTGGAGACGAGGGGAATTGAACCCCTGTCCGCGAATATTCCACGCAAAGCTTCTACAGGCGTAGTTCAGGTATATTTCTCGCTGCAGTGTTAGCCCCTGAACAGGCACAGTGCAGTCAGCTTGCCGGTAACAATCTCGCGAAAAACCCCGGTAAGCACCAGTCTTCGCCAGCCTGATGGGTGTCGCCACAAGAAAGTATCAGGCATCGTTTCCTGTGACGTGACCGTCTGTTGCGGTCATTTGCCACACTGCTTACGCAGCGCAGGCGTATTCGTAATCGTTGTTGGCAATTACTTTTTTTGCCGCTTTTAACGAGGCCAGCGGCGCCTCGGCCTGCCACTCCGGCTTCCACATCCACGTCGAAACCATTGCGTCCCCAGAAATACTCCCCACACAAGACGTCAGGGATATAATAATACTATACTCCTTTCCACAGCCGATGGCAAGTACCTGAAGGGGGCTGGATTTACGGAAGCGCAAGCCAAGGTTCAGGTCGAAGCCATGCTGGGTGTAGTCCGGCAGTACGATGAACTGTACATCGGCGTACAGAAGTCCGGTGAACCCACAAACCAGATGAGAGAAAGATGCAGTGGACTGGATGCTTGCCATCCTTCAAAACAAAAAGGCCCTCTGATGAAAGAGGGCCTTGAGGGTCAAGATTATCCGGTAGAGGCCTTAGTCACGCTTAGGATTCCCGGCCTTTTTGTTTTCTTTCACACTACACAGCCTACCAGCCGTAATGCTTGTCCTGATTATGCCCCGCGATGCCGCCGGCCAAGGCCCCAACGCCAGCACCGGCCAAAGCGCCCCAGCCGGCAGAACCGCCAGCAATGGCGGCTACGCCGGCACCGCCCAGAGCGCCCAGAGCTGCGCCACTGGCAACACCCTGCTGTGTACGGCTCATATTGGTACATCCAATGCTGCCTGCCAGCATGACTGACATCAAACCGACGATCAGTAGCTTTTTCATACTATTTCTCCTCTGGATGACAAACCAGTCTATTTCTGGGCCGCAAGACGCGGCACGATAAGTTCATACCAGATGACGGCGAGAACAGGCTTATCAAGCCCCTTGGGATTGGATGCGTACCAGCTGTCCACCATCCTGATGATCTCATTACGGCTCACGCCCTTGAAGGCCTTCATCCAGCCCTTTTCAAAGGGTGAGAGCGTATAGACCGGACGTTTGCCATCCTTGGCAGCTTTTTCGGTCAGCTTGCTGTTGACGAAGTACTCCACTGTAACAGCCGATTCAATACCGAAAAGAAAAGCGGCCTTACCGTTGGCACTGGTTTCCTGCCAGATTTTACCAGTAAACTGATCTACGGGATTGGTGGTATCCTCAGCAGCCTGAGCACTCGTACCGACCAGCATGAGCATCAGGGCCAAGCCCAGACTTATAATGGTTTTTTTCACGAGTCTACTCCTTTACATTGTTTGAAAAAGACCTTTGAAAGCACTTTTTCATTACGGGCGCCCCCAAGGGGCCGCCCGCAGCACAACATGACTATATGTCGAAGCAGGCAGGCATAGCAAGCCCCGTGTTCAGGCATCGACAGCCTGCTCACACAGCTTGCGGAAGCGATGGAAGAGATGATCCTCTGCATGCGGCCCGTCCAGATCACCGGGATGACACTGCAGCCCCAGGACAGGCAAACTCTTGTGGCGCAGACCTTCCAGCGTCTGATCATTGAGATTGACATGTGTGGCTTCTATATCTTGCGCACCATCCAAAATCACATGGAAGCCATGATTTTGTGTGCTTATCACAATACGACCGCTTTCCAGATCCTTAACAGGATGATTGCAGCCGTGATGTCCGAAAGCAAGTTTTTCTGTTCGAGCGCCCAGGGCCAGGGCAAGAAGCTGATAGCCCAGCCCCTGACCTGCTATGGGAAAAACAGTGAGCAGTTCTCGAACAAGACTGACGGCATCGCCCAACGCTGCCGGGTCTCCAGGCCCAGCGGAGAGAAAAACACCACGCGCGCCTGTAGCCCTTGCCTGTGCCAGACTGAAATGGGGAGGCACAACAAGAGGTTCAAAGCCAGCCGCGCACAGCATATGCAGCATGCTCCACGCTATGCCATAGTCATAAACCAGCAGGGGCAAACCAGCACCACGCCAGGCAAAGGCGCCGTCATCGCCCAGGATGACCGTGCCGGGCTTGCCTCCTACCCAGGTATAGGGCTCTCGTGCAAGTACGCGTCCAGCCAGAGCACTGCCCTGCATGGGTGGCAGTGCCAGAGCCTTCTCGCGCAAGGCCTCTGCATCCTGCTCCCGGGTAGAGATGATACCGCGCATGGCCCCGTTGTCACGCAGATGGCGCGTCAAGGCACGGGTATCCAGCCCCTCTACGCCCGGTTTGCCATATTTTTGCATCATATCAGGCAATGACATGATGGAACGCCAATTGGAAGGCAGCTTGCAGCACTCTCTGACCAGGAGTGCCGCGCAATGTATGGAGGATGACTCCATATCTTCTTCGGTGATGCCATAGTTGCCAATGAGCGGATAGGTCATGCAGACCATCTGCCCAGAATAGGCGGGATCTGTCAGTATGCCCTGATAACCGCCCATGCCCGTGGTAAAAATCACTTCACCGCCGGTCTCAAAATCGCCGGTAAAGGATCTGCCCTCCAGCGTGAAACCGTCTTCAAGCACCAGCAATGCTTTCATAACTTACCCCCGAGCTTCCCGCGCATAATATTCCTGCAGGCTTTCCACATGTGTCTCGTCCCGGCGCGAGGCAATGGCACGGGCCGTAGCCCGGGCAGCCGCTATGGTAGTGCAGTACGGCACCTTGTAGGTGAGGGCCGTACGCCGGATCGCCTTGGAATCTTTGGCAGTATTTTTGCCACCTGCCGTATTGATGACCAGATCCACCTCATGGTTGATGAGCAGATCCACTATATTGGGTCGCCCTTCATAGACCTTACGCACATCCTCCACCTCCAGGCCATGTTCGCGCAGAAGTTTGGCCGTACCACGCGTTGCCATGAGATGGAAGCCCAGCTGGGCAAAGGCTGCCGCCACCTCCGGCAGGAAAGGCTTGTCACGGTCATTAACTGAGAGGAAGAGCTTGCCACCCTGCGGCAAAACCTGGCCCGCGCCGAGCTGGCTTTTCAAAAAAGCCTCGCCAAAAGTAGCCCCCATGCCCATGACCTCACCGGTGGAATGCATCTCGGGGCCAAGCAGAATATCCACACCAGGGAAGCGCTGGAACGGCATAACTGCTTCTTTGACGCAGGTGAAACCACCCTTGCGCATACTCCAGGGGTCCAGCTCTTCCAGCGTCTTGCCCAGCATGACCTGTGTTGCCAGGTATGGCAGCGGCACCCCCGTTGCCTTGGAAACAAAGGGCGCTGTACGCGAGGCGCGGGGGTTTACCTCCAAGATATAGATATCGTTGCCCTTGATGGCGAATTGTATGTTCATCAGCCCCACGACCTTGAGCTCACGGGCCAGAGATTCTGCCTGCTCTGCAATGAGCGCCACATGATCATACGACAGCGAGAACGAGGGCAGCACGCAGGCAGAATCGCCGGAGTGAATACCGGCCTCTTCGATATGCTCCATGATGCCTGCCAGATAGACGTCCGTACCGTCCGAAATGGCGTCCACATCTACTTCTACCGCATGCTCAAGAAATTTATCTATCAGAATGGGGTGTTCCGGTTTTTCAGGCACATGCTCGTGAAAATACTCTGTCAGCTCATCGGCGTCGTATACCACGGCCATGGCACGTCCCCCCAGAACATAACTGGGGCGTACCACTACGGGATAACTGATGCGCTGAGCCACTTCCAGAGCTCCTTCCAGGTCCAGCGCCGTACCATTAGGCGGCTGCAGCAGGTTCAGCTTTTGAATCAGCGCCTGGAAGCGCTCACGATCTTCCGCACGGTCGATGGCATCAGGCGACGTGCCAAGAATGGGCACACCAGCGCGCATGAGCGGCACAGCAAGATTGAGCGGCGTCTGCCCGCCAAACTGCACGATGACGCCCTCGGGCTTTTCCTTCTCCACAATATTCATGACATCTTCAAAGGTCAGCGGCTCGAAATAGAGCCTGTCAGACGTATCGTAGTCAGTGGAGACGGTCTCGGGGTTAGAGTTGACCATGATGGCCATGATTCCTTCATCGCGCAGGGCAAAGGATGCATGGCAGCAGCAATAGTCAAATTCAATACCCTGCCCGATGCGGTTGGGACCACCACCGAGAATGAGCACCTTGCGGCAATCCCTGACCTCCATTTCATCGCTGCTTTCATATGTGGAGTAGAAATAGGGGGTATATGCCCTGAACTCGCCGGCGCAGGTATCCACCAGATAATATGTAGGCTCTATCTTCATCTCTTTGCGCAAGCGGCGGATATCGCTTTCCGGCCGCTTCCACATCTCAGCCAGCTGGCGGTCTGAGAAGCCGTACTCCTTGGCCTCGCGCAGCAATACAGCCAGGTCAGCATTCGTGGCTGTCATATCGTTGGCAAGCCCGAAGTCACGAATACGGGCCTCCATATCAACGATATCCCTGATCTGCCGGATAAACCAGGGGTCAATGGCCGATGCAGCGAAAATTTCCTCCTCGCTGATGCCCATCAGCAGTGCCTGGCGCAGGCTGAATATTCGACGGGAGTTGGGTCGATGCAGCGATTCCATCACGGCTTCACGCGAGGGCAGCTCTGCCCGGAAGTTATAGCCGAGGCCAGGTGCACCGATCTCCATGGAACGCAGGCCCTTCTGCAAAGCCTCCCTGAAGGTACGGCCAATGCTCATGGCCTCGCCCACACTCTTCATGGAGGTAGTCAGCTCATCTTCAGCGCCCGGAAACTTTTCAAAGGTAAAACGCGGTATCTTCAGCACCACATAGTCAATGGCCGGCTCAAAGCTGGCCACAGTCTCTCGGGTAATATCATTGCGCAGCTCGTCCAGGGTATAGCCCACAGCCAGCTTGGCTGCTATCTTGGCAATGGGAAAACCCGTGGCCTTGGAGGCCAGCGCCGACGAGCGCGAAACGCGCGGGTTCATCTCAATGACCACCAGCTCGCCGTTCTCAGGGTTCAGTGCGAACTGCACATTGCTGCCCCCGGTTTCCACACCCACTTCGCGCATGATGGCAATGGAGGCATCGCGCACCAGTTTGGCTTCAGCATCAGTGAGTGTCTGTGCCGGGGCAACGGTAATGGAATCGCCGGTGTGTACACCCATGGGATCCAGATTTTCGATGGAACAGATGATGATGCAGTTGTCCTTCTGGTCACGCATCACCTCCATTTCTATTTCCTTCCAGCCCAGAACGCTCTGCTCTATCATCACTTCAGATGTAGGGCTGGCAGCAAGGCCGCGCGAGGCGATCTGCTCCAGGTCGTCCATATTATAGGCTACCCCACCGCCTGTGCCGCCCAGGGTGAAGGCCGGGCGGATGATAAGCGGGAACGGCAGTACATTGCCCAGCTGCCGTACTTCATCCATGGTACGGGCAATGCCGCTGGCAGGCATCTTGAGGCCGATATTCTCCATGGCCTCACGAAAGAGCTCGCGACTTTCAGCCTTTTCGATAACCTCAGCTCTGGCCCCGATGATTTCTACCCCGCATTCTGCTAAAACGCCGCTCTTTGCCAGTGCAAGAGCGGCGTTCAAAGCCGTTTGGCCACCCAGCGTAGGCAACAGTGCATCTGGCCGTTCCTTACGGATAATGGCCGCCAGAGTGTCGTGTTCGATAGGCTCCACATAGGTAGCATCAGCCATCTGCGGGTCAGTCATGATGGTAGCCGGATTGGAGTTGACCAGCACCACCTCATAGCCCTCCTGCTTGAGAGCCTTGACTGCCTGTGAGCCCGAGTAATCAAACTCACAGCCCTGGCCGATGATGATGGGACCCGCGCCGATAACCAGAATTTTGTGTAAATCCGTACGTTTGGGCATGGGAGATCCTGCGGATTTTTGGAGAGTCGGAATAACTGAGCCTCAAGGCCACGCCATGTTGCTCAAAACGAATACTTATAGTCTCAGCAGCTTTCAAAAGTCAAGAAATTTGCCATGGTTTTTCAGGAAAGAACAAGTGCTGTATTTTCAAGACTTGGCTAACAACACAAAAAAGGATATACTTATTCCTTGGGATTTGTATGAAAGAATACCGCGATCATTATTTTCTCAAGGCAAAACGGGAAAATTATCCTGCACGCTCGGTCTATAAACTTAAAGAGCTGGATGCCAAGTTCCGCCTGCTCAAAGCCGGCATGAAGGTACTGGACCTGGGCGCGGCACCCGGCTCCTGGTCGCTGGGTGCCGCTGAAAAGGTAGGCAAACAGGGCCTTGTGCTGGCCTGTGATATTCAGGATACGGATACGGTCTTCCCGCCGCAGGTCATCTTCATGCGCGAGAATGTCTTTGAACGTTCACCGGAGTTCGAAAGCAGGCTTGCAGAACTGGGGCCTTTTGACTTTGTGATGAGCGATATGGCTCCACGCACCACAGGCACCCGTTTTACAGATCAGGCCCGCTCTCTGGAGCTGGCTGTGGAAGCTCTGGCCGTAGCCTGTCTCCATCTCAGGGAAGGCGGCAATTTTGTGGTCAAGATTTTCATGGGCCCAGACATACAGGAGCTGCTTACGCCCATGCGCAAAGCCTTTACCACCGTCAAATCGTTCAAACCCAAGAGTTCACGCGCTGAAAGCAAAGAAACGTTTTTCACCGGTCTCGGCTTTCGCGGACGGCCACAGGCTGCATCCGCAGACAACGAAGTCTAACACCAATCCATCACGTTTTTTTCGGGAGGTTTTATGGCAGGGCACAGCAAATGGGCCAATATACAGCACCGCAAGGGACGGCAGGACGCTAAACGCGGCAAGGTTTTCACCAAGGCCGCCAAAGAGATCATCATCGCGGCCAAAAACGGCGGCGATCCTGCGGGTAACCCCCGTCTGCGGGCGGCCATTGCTGCGGCCAAGGCTGTCAATCTGCCCAAGGACAAAATCGAAGCTGCCATACGCAAGGGGACCGGCGAGGACGCAGGCGGCGATATCATGGAAGCCTTCTACGAAGGCTATGGCCCGGGCGGCATCGCCATCATGGTAGAAGTGGCCACTGACAATAAAAACCGCACTGTTGCCGAAGTGCGCCACCTCTTCACCAAGCATGGTGGCAGTATGGGTGAAAACGGCAGTGTGGGCTGGATGTTCGACCGCAAGGGCGTCATCAGCGTAGACAAGGCTGCCTACCCTGAAGACAAAATCATGGAGGCTGCACTGGAAGCCGGGGCTGATGATGTGCTGGACGAAGACGATGTCTGGACCATACACACTGCCATGGCCGATTTTACTACTGTGCGTGACGCCCTGGAAGCTGCGGGCATCACCATGCAGACAGCCGAGCTGGCCATGGTGCCGCAGAATCTGGTAGCTGTGGATGCCGATATGGGGCAGAAAGTCCTGCGCCTCATGGACGCCCTGGACGATAATGACGATGTACAGAACGTCTACGCCAATGTGGACTTTCCTGACGATATGCCCACAGACTAGGCAATCATGCAGGCAGTCAGTGTCATCGGTATTGACCCGGGCTCACGGCATACAGGCTGGGGTATCGTCAGCGAGGTGTCAGGTGTGCTGCAACTGGTGGACTGCGGCGTAATCCACACGCTTTCAGTCGGGAAAGATCTTTCCCCCAGGCTGGCGCACATCTTCCATGAGCTCAGCGGTGTGATTGCCCGGCATATGCCGCAGGAGGCCGCTGTAGAGCAGATATTCACAGCCCAAAACGTTGCCAGTGCCCTGAAACTGGGGCAGGCTCGGGGCGTTGCCGTGGCTGCCTGTGCCGCCAAAGATCTGCCTGTTAGTGACTACGAGCCCACACTTGTCAAAAAGTCACTGGTGGGGACTGGCAGGGCTGAAAAGGATCAGGTGGCCTTTATGGTGCGGCGCATGCTCAATATGCGCGAAGGCAAGCTAGCCCTTGATACGACTGATGCCCTTGCTGTGGCCATCTGTCATCTGACCATGAGGCGCTTTGTAAAACTCGTCGGGGAGTGACAGGGAGCATACAGTACATACATGCCTGAAGGTGCCTTGCTCTTGCAGGGATAACAGGGAAGCCGGTGTGATTCCGGCACGGACCCGCCGCTGTAACCGGGGAGACAGCCCACAGGATCGCAAGATCGGCCACTGTATCGTTCCAACGGTATGGGAAGGTGTGGGCGCGTCATGGAGCCGGAAGTCAGAAGACCTACCTTCAAGGGGATCTCCCATGCCGTGGTCATGCATGGGATGCAGTCGCTTGTAAAAACGGTCAGGCGAACTCTTTATTGTGAAAAGAGTTCGCTTTTTTTTATTGGGCTGTCCAAAAAACGTATATCTATGCCAAAAAAACATCTTCTGGGCCTCATGGCACTTCTTCTGACCACAGGGCTGCTTGCCCGAACAGCACTGGAGTACATCAGCAGTCCAGCAGCTCCGTCCGAGGCGCCACAGCGCATAGTGTCCTTTGCCCCCAGTGTCACAGAAACGCTGTACGCCCTTGGCCTTGGGGACAGTGTGGCAGGCGTGACCCAGTACTGTATATGGCCGGAAGATGTCGCTGCCAAGCCGCGCGTGGCAGGCTTCAGCGATATCAACTACGAAGCCGTGGTACGTTGTCAGCCTGATTTGGCCGTACTCCCCACCGACAAGACCGCCCACAGGCACGCACTGCACAATCTGGGCATACCTGTGCTGACACTCGACACCCGTTCACTGCAGGGTTTTCTGCTGGATCTTGAACGCCTTGGTACTGCTGCCGGTCGCCGTACCGAGGCCGCAGCCATTGTGGCAGACTTTGACGCAGCCATATCCATGGCATATGAACGCGCCAGAGGCCGGAAGCGCCCCCGTGTGCTTTTTTCTGTCATGCATTCCTATGAGGGGCTGGGCTATATCAACGAAATCCATGCTGTAGGGCAGGACGGTTTTTACAGTGAGCTGATCAGGGCGGCAGGCGGTGACAATGTCTACAGCGGCCCCCTGGCCTTTCCGCGTCTGTCGCGGGAAGCAGTTCTTTTTCTCAATCCTGATATCATCGTAGACGTCATACCTGGAGGCGGGCAGCTGGCAGGCGTCAGACAGGACTGGCAAAGCCTGCACAGTGTCAGTGCCATCCGCAGCGGGCGTCTGTATTTTCTGGTGCATGCTGCGGACACGGTACCGGGGCCGCGCTCGGTGGGCACACTGCACAGGCTGTCCCGTGCCTTTTTTCCTCTCGCGTCTGACCCGCCCATATCAGCCCAAGGGGTTTTGCCGTGAAGAGGGCACTGTACTGTGAGCACTTCGGCTTTACGCTGACAGGCAAGCCCATCCTGCAGGGAATCTGTTTCTCTCTGCAAAAAGGGGAGTATCTCTCTATCATCGGCCCTAACGGTTCTGGTAAGTCCACCCTGCTCAAATGCCTGCTGCGCCTGCATGACAGCGGTCATGCTCAGGGTGAAATACTGCTGTACGACCGCCCTGTGCGCGATCATACGCAACGGGAGCTTGCCCGGCACATGGCCTATGTGCCACAGGCCGGCGGCCCCATACCGCCCTTTACTGTTGCAGAGCTGCTGACGCTGAGCCGCTTCCCCCATGCTTCTCACAAAAGAGCCATGACGGACAGCGATCAGAAGGCCATACTGTACGCCCTGGAACTGACAGACATGCAGAAATTTGCCCGGCATCGCCTGAGCGCTCTTTCGGGAGGGGAACGACAACGAGCCTTTCTGGCCGCCGCCCTGGCCCAGGACACAGGAATCCTTCTTCTCGATGAGCCAGCCGCATTTCTGGACCCTCACCATGCGGCCGCTCTCACTGCCCTGCTCAAACGCCTCCATGAACATGAGGGCAAGACCGTGGTCACCGTCACCCATGACCTCAATCATCCCCTGGATGCCGGTGGGCAGGTACTGGTCTTGCGGCATGGTCGTCAGATTTTCAACGGCCCTGCCACGGCCCTGGCCTGTCCTGGTATTCTGGAAACGGCTTTTGAGCACAGCTTCACCTATATACTGCATCCCGGCACTGGCAGACCGCTGGTGCTGGCAGACCATGCCTGAGGCGGTCATCATGCCCGGCAAAATCCTCCCCACACTCCTTCTGACTGCTTTCTGTCTGCTTGTGCTGCTGGGCAGCTCTTTTCTTGGCATGACGATCATTTCCCCTGCCAGTATTCTGGAGACAGGCAGCCCTGATGCCGAGGTTTTCTGGCGTTTGCGTCTGCCCCGCAGTATTGCCGCTTTTTTTGCAGGCGCTGCTCTTGCCGTGAGCGGCATGGTCTTTCAGGCCATGTTCCGTAATCCTCTGGCTACCCCCTTCACCCTGGGGGTTTCCAGCGGCGCGGCCCTGGGGGCATCCCTTGCTATCATGCTGGGGCTGAGTACTGCCCTCCCCGGCATACCTGCTGGCCTTTGTGCGGCCCTGCTGGGCTGTCTGCTTTCCATGCTGCTGGTCTGCGGCATTACCCGTGCCCGTGGCGGCTTTTCCACGCCTGTCATGCTCCTGGCAGGTGTTATCATCAATTTTTTCTTTTCCAGCCTGGTCATGTTCATACAGTACTGGAGCGATGCGCGGGATGCCCTGCAGATCATGCGCTGGCTCATGGGGTCGCTCTCAGGCCTTGAGCCTGTCCACATTGCAGACCTGGGCATGATTACTGCCATGGGCTCCCTGCTCCTCTCCCGCTTCACGCGCGAGCTTGACCTGCTCCTTGCCGGGAAGGAGCTGGCCGCCAGCCGGGGCGTGGCAGTGCAGCGCGTTACGCTGACAGCCTTTGCCCTGGCCTCACTCATGGTAGCTGCTGTGGTTTCACTGGCCGGCCCCATCGGTTTTGTGGGCATGATGGCACCACATATCTGCCGTCTCTGGCTCGGCGCAGGCCATGAGCGGTTGTTGCCTGCCTCCTTTGTCATGGGCGGCTGCTTTCTCGTGCTCTGTGACCTGCTCTCCCGCAGTGTTTTGGCCCCGGCAGAACTGCCCATTGGTATCATTACGGCTATGATCGGTGGTCCCTTCTTTCTGTGGACCCTGTTCAAAAGCAACAGGAACAGCGAAATGCTGTAGGGAATTGCCCCAGAACCGTTAACAGTGAGGAAAATCATGTCTGGAAACTGGTTGCGAAGAATGGTCATCCTGCTCTGCCTGCTGGCCCTGCTCTGCCCCGCACAGTATGCGTCTGCAGAGGAACGCGAACACGAAACCGTGGTGGTCACTGCCAGCCGTGTGGCAGAAAACGCCAGAACGGTCACGCAGGCCATGACCGTGATCTCCAGCGAGGAGATAGAAAAAAATCAGTATGATAACATGGCCCAGCTATTGCGCAATTACGGTATCGGCATGGGCGGCTATTCAGCAGGTGAAGGCCTCAGCCAGGTACGTATTCGTGGCATGGGCAATGACACCATGGGCAATATCGGCATGACCAGCCCTATTCTGGTGCTCGTTGACGGCCGCCGCGCCAGTACGGCCAATGTTGCCATGCTGCCCATGGTCAGTATAGACCGCGTAGAAGTCCTACGCGGTCCGGCAGCTGTACAGTATGGCTCTTCAGCTGTAGGCGGCGTCATCAACGTCATCACCAAGCGCGGCGGCAAGGAATGGCACGGTGCTGCTGAAGTGGGTTATGGCAGCTGGAACACCTGGAAGACCATGGGTGGACTTTCCGGCTCTGTAGGCCCAGTGGATATTGCTGGCGGCGTACAATGGTCCACACAGGGCGATGACTACAAAACCGGCAAGGGGGATACACTCAAAGATAGTGCCTACCGATCCAGGCTGGCCTATGTACTCAATGCGGGCATCAATTTTCTGGAAGAACATCGCCTTGGTGTGACACTCATGAGCGTCTCCAACCAGTATATGGATAACCATGGTGATATTCATAGTACCACTCCTATTGATAAAGGAAATCCTGGCTATACAGACCGTTATAATCATGACGTAGATGTCCTCTATGAGGGCGGTTACAAAAAAGCTGGGCTTGCCTGGAAGGTCAGATATTTTAATACAGGAGATCACTACTACCAAGATTATGAGGATGGTGTTAGTTATACATATAATGTTGACACCCGCAATCAGGGGGCACAGGCACAGCTTTCCTGGACAGGTGACTTCCTCAGCCTGACTGGCGGCTTTGACTGGCTCAGTAATGAATATACCGAAAGTAGTACCCCAGACAAAGCTGAAACCAATAATTATGCAGGCTTCCTCTTAACCAAGCTCAATCTCTTTGATGAAATGCTCATTTTGAACGGTGGCGTGCGTTATGACGCCTATGAACTTAAGGCTGGAAACAAAAACAGAGATTTGGACAATACCAGCTTTTCTGTTGGCGCAGCCTTCAACCCCTGGAATTGGCTGACCCTGCGTGCCAATTATGGGGAGTCCTTCCGCGCTCCAACGGGTATAGAAACTATCGGGTATCGTAGTTCAGGTAGAACTCTTATGGGTGGTTATATATACGATTATGTAACAACATATCATGGAAATTTTGATCTGAAGCCAGAGAAAGGGCGTGGCTGGGATACTGGTTTTGAAGTCAACTACCAGGGATTCAATCTCGGCCTGACATATTTTGAGACATACTATGACAACAAAATTATTACTGAAGATCTAACAGGAATGTGGACTGACTACCAGTATGTCAATGTGTCAGAAGCACTATATCGTGGTCTAGAAGGTCAAGCCAGCGTAGACATCGGAACATTCTTTGACTGGCCCTTTGCCCTGCGCCCCTACCTCAATTTCACCCATATCCTCCAAGCTGATGACAGCGAAGGCGAGCGTATTCCTGGTGTCAGGGACTGGGAAATGGCCTATGGCCTCAATTTTTCCTACCCTGATATAGGGCTCATCGCAGATCTACGCTTTGTCTATATGGGATATAAAGACGAAAATGTTTACAATTCCAATACGTCCCAGAGCGAAACAAAAAGGACAGGAGGCAAGACCACTGCCGACTTCTTCATCCAGAAGACCATCCTTGACTTTGAAGACAAGGGCAAGCTGAGTATCAAGGGCGAGATACGCAATATCTTCAACACCTACTATGAACCTATCTACGGGTATCCGCAGCCCGGCCGTTCTTTCTATGTAGGCCTGCGCTACGATTTCTAACCCATTATCAGAGGAGGGGTCATCATGTGGGATCTGTTCCAGGCTGGCGGGCCGATCATGTGGCCCCTGCTCGTATGCTCTGTTGTTTCCTTAAGTGTAATACTGGAGCGCGTTTACTTCTGGCTGCGGCTGAATCTTGATGACGACAGGGAGCGTATTGCCCATCTCCTGGAGGGAAGGCAAGCAGATGCAGAACATGCCGGAGACCATGATACAAGCCTTGTGTCACATATGCTCACACAAGGCCTGGCCCACGCCCCGTCAGCAGGCAAGGCCATGGAGGTAGTGGCCCTGGATGCCCTGGCAGACATGCGGCGCGGCATGCCCGTACTGGACACCATCATCACCATTGCCCCCATGCTGGGTATTCTGGGCACTGTCACCGGCATCATCACCTCATTCGACATGCTGGGACAGAGCGGCGTGGAAGACCCTGCAGCCGTGGTGTCCGGCATAGCCGAAGCCCTTATCACCACGGCCACGGGCCTGAGCATCTCTGTGGCCACGGTTTTTCCCTACAACTATTTCAATGCCCGCATAGATGCCGCGCAGGACAGGCTGGACGCCTATGCCACACGCCTTGAGCTGGCCCAGGATGAAGCTCTGGCACATACACACGCTGCCAGAGGGTAAAAGACATGCGACTGCGCAGGGTACGTCGAACAGCCAGGGTTGAGATGCTGCCGCTCATGGATGTGGTTTTTCTGCTGCTGGTCTTTTTCATCTATGCCATGCTGATGATGACCGTACACAGGGGCATGCCCATCAGGCTGCCCTCTTCCACATCAGCCAGCATAGAAAAACACAGTGTACTTGCCCTTACCGTCAAGGCAGACGGCAGCCTTTTCCTGGATAAGACTCCTGTCAGCATGGAAAAACTGGGCGATATATTGCGGCAAGCAGAGGTTGAGGCTAAGGAACAAAAGCAGGACCAGCCCGCGCTGCAGATCTTTGCTGAAGACACCCTCGCATATCAACGACTGTATCAGGTTCTTGATGCCGTGAAAGCAGCCGGCATCAGCCGCATATCGCTGCAGGCACAGCATGGCAAATGAAGATGCGCCCCTTATGTGTTAAAGATCCCCGAGGCAGGGTACTGGCAACAAGTACTGTCATCGCCCTTCTGCTGCACGGCCTGGCCCTGGCTGGCATGCCCTGGCTGTTGCCAGCTGCCAGCCCAATGAGCACGACAGAACAGGGCATCAGTATAGACCTTGCGCCAGTCTCTGCCCCTCCCCTGCCTGCTCTGCCAGAGCAGCCTCTACCTGCACCAGAGCCAGAACCGGCCCCGCAAAAGACAACACCAGCCAGGCTGCAAAAACGTACAGCGCCTCAAACAATACAACGCTCTGCCCGGGCACCCAGGGCTGTACCTGCTGATAAAACGACCAGACAGAACGTAGCTGTACCACAGGCCACATCACCGCACCCCTCGGCAGTGTACGACAATCCCAAACCGGTCTATCCTGAACTGGCCAGAAAGCGCGGCCAGGAAGGTACTGTGCGGCTGCGGGCACATGTGGACGAAAAAGGCAGAGTTATTACTGTGGAGGTGGCTCAGAGCAGCGGCTGGCGCATGCTGGATGCAGCAGCTGTGAAAACTGTACGGCGCTGGCGCTTTCAACCGGGCATGCGTGCCGGTATTGCCGTACAGGGTACGGTGATGATCCCTGTACGTTTTTCACTGCAGTAAAAGGAAGATTCATGATGCAAAACAGCTCCAGATTTTTTCGCAATGATGCCTGCAGGTATTTTCCCTGTCATACGGGCATAGCGGCAGACTCTTTCAACTGCCTGTTCTGCTTCTGCCCGCTGTACTGGATGGAAGATTGCGGCGGAGCGCCTACAGCAACCACATCAGGACTCAAGGACTGCTCAAACTGCACGTTTCCCCATCAGCCAGAGTCCTACCCTCTTATCCTGTTGAAGATCAAAACTGCACTGGAAAAAAAGAGCGCATAAAAAAAAAGCCCCGTTGCCGGGGCTTTTTTTCGTGAATGCTCAAACTATTCGCCGCCACGAGCCGCCTGATGCTCGGCAATGACCTTGTCGGCCACAGGCTGCGGCGCTTCTTCATAATGGTCAAACTCCATGGTGAAGAAGCCCTGCCCCCCGGTCATGGAACGCAGATCAGGAGCATAGCGCAGCACTTCGCTCATGGGTACATGAGCCTTGATTTCTGTAATACCGCCCTGAGAGTCAGAACCCAGCACCTTGCCGCGACGGGAAGACAAGTCACCAATGACATCGCCCATGCTTTCGTCAGGAATGGATACCGTCAGCAGGACAATGGGTTCCAGCAAAACAGGCTTGAGGGTTTCCATGGCTTTCTTGAAGGCCAGAGAACCCGCCACCTTGAAGGCCATTTCAGAAGAGTCCACAGTGTGGTAGCTGCCGTCGTATACCTTGACACGGAAGTCCACCACCTGGCAGCCTGCCAAAAAGCCACGGGCAGCCGCCTCCTGAACACCCTTGTCGATGGCCGGTATATACTGACGCGGGATAACCCCCCCAACGATGGCATCTTCAAACACATAGCCCGACCCACGCGGCAGGCCCTCCATTTCGATCCAGCAGTCACCAAACTGCCCGCGTCCGCCAGACTGTTTTTTATGCCGCCCCTGCACCTGGCACTTGCCGCGCACAGTTTCACGATAGGGCACCTTGGGCGTCTTGAGCACGATGTCGATCTTGAAGCGGCGCTTGGCCTTCTCCACTGACAGTTCGATATGCAGCTGCCCCATGCCCGCAAGCAGAATGTCGCCACTTTCTTCGTCCCGGCCCAGCTTGAGGGTGATGTCTTCATCCAGCAGGCGCTGTATGGCCGCATAGACCTTGTCTTCTTCGCCCTTTTCCTTGGGGGCCAGGGCATAGGTGATGAGCTGTGGCGGCAGGGCAGGCGCCTTCAGCGCAAAGGGCTGCTTTTCATCACAGAGACTGTCACCCGTACGGGTATTCTTGAGCTTGGCCACAGCAACAATGGCACCAGGGCCAACGGCCTCCTTGCAGGGGGACTGTGTCTTGCCTGTCAGATAGAGCAGGCTGCCAAGGCGTTCGTTTTCCTCACTGCGCATATTCCGCAGGCTCACATCACCGCTGATGGTGCCTGAGAGCACCCGCAGAATAGACAACTGCCCGGCAAAGGGGTCAGCCAGGGTCTTGAATACAAAGCAGGCTACAGGAGCGTCAGGATCAGCAGCACGTTCAACGCCGTTGGCGTCCACCAGGGGGGGCCGGTCAAGAGCCGACGGCAGAAGGGCCTCCACAGCTTCCAGTATGGCCCTACCGCCCTTGTTTTCCAGAGCAGAGCAGACCAGCACCGGCACCAGGTCACCATTGAGCACACCCTTGCGCAGGCCTGTCTGCAGGTCTTCCAGAGAAAGGCTGCCTTCTTCCAGATATTTTTCCATCAGGGCTTCATCGCTTTCGGCGATGTTTTCTACCGTCACATCATGCAGAAGCTGCACATCATCCAGAAGCTCTGCAGGAATTTCACCTTCGCTCACGCTGCCGTTGTCGCCGAACATCCAGGCCTTGCCGGCCAGCACATCGGCCACGCCTGTAAAGGCGTCACCCTGACGGATGGGCAGATGCAGAGCCACGGGTTTGACGCCCAGAGCACTCAGCCCGTCATAGGCCATATTGAAGTCTGCCCTGTCACGGTCCAGCTTATTGATGACCATCATGGCAGGCAGACCGGCCATGCGCACCATGCTCCAGAATTTCTTGGTCAGGGGGCGTACACCGTCCACAGCGTCCAGCACAAAGATGGCGCTGTCCACGCCCTTGAGTAAAAACTCCATATCACCGGTAAAATTGCCGTCACCGGGGATATCCAGCAGGAAATGGCGATTCTTGTTCCAGGTATAGGTAGCGCAGGCCGGCTGCACCGAACCGCGGCGGCGCACTTCTTCAGGCTCGTAGTCCAGGCATGTGGTGCCGTCTTCTATGGCGCCCATGCGGGTCAGGGCCCCGGCATTGAAGAGCAGCATCTCGGCCAGCGAAGTTTTACCGCAGCCGCCAGTGCCGACAAGAGCAAAGGTGCGTTGCATTTCCAGTGGGGTTGGCATGGTTGACTCCCTTGGTAGAGATATGGCGAGGGTAAGGCCCGCGCCTGATGTTCGATGCAGATGAAAGCCTGTAAGAACAAGAATACATTCTGGCAGAAAACACGTGAAGGGGCAAGTCTCAGCCACGATATTCCTGTGACCAGCCTTCAGCCACTTGACAGTGAGGGCCACAATGCCGAAATGAACGGCAAGGAGATGCAGCCATGATTTTTGTATGGGCCGTGGCAGGTGTTCTGCTGCTGGCAGGCTTCATGTACTCGGTGCGCATCATGCGAAAAGGGATCACCACTCTTGATGATGATCGCGCCCAGTACCTTGAACGCATCCGCGAGGGTGAACGACAGCTGGCAGAAGATCGAAAAAATATTTCCATGGCCGAGCATCTGCATATACTGCATGCCGGTGTCCGTGATCTGCTGCGTCTGGCAGGAGACCCGCCAGATTTTTCCCTTGCAGAAGACGCCAGGGGCGTTGTGCTGCATACGCCAGACGGTGACTGGCGGCTTGAGCTGCATATGCGCGAAGCCCTGTTGCGCGGCAGCCGCAAAAGCGTGCACGGCCAAAGCCGCTGGCTGTTGCGCGGCTTTGGCCGTGAAGAGCATTTTGAGGATCTGGCCGGCCTGATGCACGCCCTGCATCAGTATCTGCACGGCAAAGATAGCCTGCCTCCCAGGCCGGAACATCTGGAGCGCCGCCTGGTACGCAGACCGGGCAAGGGGCGGCGCTGACGGCCAGTACTGCACCGCCCTGCACACCATACCCGAAGCAGCGGGCTCTTCCTTATTCTTCCCGGGGCAGTCCCTGCATATAGCTGTCCATGGCATCAGCCACGGCCTTGGAATAATGCACGGCTTCCACCACAGTTCTTGCACCGCGTACCACATCGCCTGAGGCAAAGATGCCGGGATGCGTGGTGGCCCCCTGCCCATCGGTCAGAACCAGGCCACGTTCGTTGACATCAATGCCCGTGGAGGTGGAAATGATCTTGTCTTTGGGGCCCTGACCTATGGCAATGAGCACAGCATCAGAAGGTTCCAGCCAGTCGCTGTCCTCCACCTCGCGCATGTTTCCTGCATCGTCATATTCCAGGCGGCGGAAGACAACGCCCTCATTTCTTATTTCTAAAGGACGCACACAGGTCTGCACCTCCACACCATCTATACGGGCGTATTCCACTTCACGCGGACTGGCCGCCAGTACAGGCTTGCGCGCATACATGGTCACCTTGCGCGCCCCCTGGCGCAGGGCCGTACGTGCTGCGTCAATGGCGGCATTGCCCGCCCCGATGACGCTGACGCACTCACCCAGATCGTACACTGCAGGATTACAGAGGTAATCAATGGCAAAATGTACATTGCCAAGGCTTTCTCCCCTGATGCCCAGACTGTTGGGACGCCAGACCCCTGTACCGATGAAAACCGAGCTGTAGCCGTCACGGAAAAGATCTGCCGTACGCAGCGCACCGCCAATGGTCGTGTTGGGACGAATGCGCACCCCAAGCTCCTGCAGGCGCTCCTGCAGGACATCCAGTATGCTCTTGGGCAGACGAAAAGCCGGAATACCATAGCGCAGGACGCCGCCGATGCGGTCATGGGATTCAAAAAGTGTCACGTCATAGCCCCGCTGAGCCAGAATGACCGCAATGGTCAGCCCTGCAGGGCCTGTGCCGATGATGGCTGCGGCACGCCCGTTGCGGGGTGGCCTGACAGGCCGCAGTTTGTCCAGATAGCGCTCGGAAATATAATTCTCGATGCTGCTGATATGCACAGGGCTGCCCTTTCTGCCCAGAATGCAACTGCCCTCACACTGCTTTTCGTGGTCGCACACGAGAGAGCAGATAACGGAAAGCGGGTTGTTTTCAAAGAGCATTTCGCCAGCCTCATCTATACGGCCATCCAGAAACTGGCGTATCATCTGCGGGATATCCGTACTGATGGGGCAGCCCTTGCGACAAAGAGGTTTTTTGCAGTTCAGGCAGCGCCTGGCCTCATTGATGACATGCAGAGCCATTGCCTCCTCCTTTCAGAAAAATTTTCATCATGCTCTGTCTACAGGCGGGGTGCTTCCTGTGGGGCCGGGGCGTCTGCCGCACCACCCTCGCCAAGTCGGCGAAACCAGTCCGGCACAGGTACGGGCTTCCCCTGCTGGTTGACCATGGCATGCTGGGTCATGCCCTGAGCCAGCAGGCGCGTCTTGTCCTCGTTCCATATCTCATATACAAAATGGAGGGACGCCCGGCCCCACTGGCTGATGGCTGCCCGAACATAGAGCAGATCATCATAGCGCGCCGGAGAACGGTAACGGCACTGGGCCTCGCGCACCGGCAGGATGATGCCCCGCCTCTCCACCTCGGCATAGCTCATGCCCAGGCTGCGGATGTAGGCACTGCGTGCACGCTCAAAAAGGTGCAGGTATTCGGCATAGTAAAGCACGCCCATGGTGTCTGTTTCACCATACGACACCCGATGGGGCAACCATATTTCAGGGGTAGGAAAATCATGCATTTGAAAGCTCCTTGGTGCATGCTGGCAGCCCTGCTGCTGGCAGGTCTGGCCCTGACGGGCTGTGCAGGCAGGCAGAAAGCCGCAACGCCCCCCCCACCGCCGGTAGCCATGGGCGAAAGCGCTGCGTTTTTTGCCGCCCATCTGGCCCCTCGCCATCAGGAGCTGACCAGCTGGAAAGATCTGGCCCCTACCGTGCGCAAGTCTTTGCGCTATGTCAACAGCAAGCCGCAGGACGATATCGCTGTAGACAGGCCGGGGCTGAAGGTCAGCTGGGGCGACCTGGCCCGCACACTGACCCGTCTGCAGGCCCTGCTGCCCAGGCTGGACAATGAGCCAGAGCTGTTCACCAGAGAATTCCAATGGGTGGCTGTGCCCAATGGCATTCAGTATTCCGGCTATTACGAACCGTATATCAGGGCCAGTCGCACGCGCAAACCAGGCTATACCCAGGCCATCTATGCCCTTCCGCCTGACCTGAAGCGTATTCGCGCGCGCCGGGGCCGCTACTATGACCGCCGCACCATTGAAGAAAAACAGATACTGGCAGGCCGTGGCCTGGAGCTGGCCTGGGCCGCTGACCCGGTAGATGTTTTCTTTCTGGAAATTCAGGGCTCTGGACGACTGATCTTTGATGACGGCACTCAGGCCTATGTCAACTATGCCGGGCAGAACGGGCATAAATACAAGAGTTCCGGCCGTATCATGCGTGAGAAAGGCCTGCTCAAACGCGGCGATATTTTTGAGCAGCGGCAATGGTTCAAAGATAATCCGCACAGAGTACGCGAGATACTCAATGAAAACCCCAGTTACGTCTTTTTTCGTTTCGGGCATCGCGGCCCCACCGGCGCCATGGGGCAGGTGGTGGACGAGTGGCTTTCTCTGGCCACGGACCGTAAGTTCATCCCGCTGGGCGCTGTGGTGGCCTACGGCGTCAACGCCCCCCGTGAAGAAGGCGGCACACAGGCTCTGCGCGGCATAGGCTTTGCCCAGGATGTGGGCGGGGCCATCAAACGCAACCGTATTGATATTTTTTGCGGCGGCGGGCAACGGGCCAACTATGTGGCCAGCCATCTGGATGCGGCAGGCCCGGCCTGGGTGCTGCTGGCCCGCTAGCTGTATATAGTTTTCAGCCAACCGTTAACGCAAGGAGATGTGCCGTGTTGGATAGTAACGGGCAGGCGTTGATCGCCATGAGCCCCAGTGCCCCTCTTTGTCTGCTGCCTGCCATGGCCAACCGCCACGGGCTGATCACCGGGGCTACAGGCACTGGCAAGACCGTTACCCTGCAGACCATGGCCGAGACCTTCAGCAGCATGGGGGTGCCGGTCTTTCTGGCTGATGTCAAGGGAGATCTGTCGGGCCTGGCCAGCGCAGGCACGCCTGCAGGCAAGGTGGCAGCGCGCATCGAAGAACTGGGCCTGCACGGGCTTGGTCATGCCAGTCAGGCTTTTCCTGTGACGTTCTGGGATGTCTACGGGCAGAAGGGGCAGCCTCTGCGCACCACTGTCAGCGAAATGGGGCCGCTGCTGCTGGCACGTCTGCTGGACCTTAACGAGATACAGAGCGGCCTGCTGCACATGGTCTTTCGCATTGCCGATGATGCAGGCCTGCTTTTGCTGGATATGAAGGATCTGCGCAGTATGGTGCAGCATGTGGCTGATGAGCGCCAGCGCTACCAGACACAGTACGGCCAGATTTCCCCGGCTACTGCAGGGGCCGTGCAGCGAGCCCTGCTGCGCCTGGAGGAGGAAGGCGGGGACCGCTTTTTCGGTGAGCCTGCCCTGGATCTGGCTGATATGATGCGCACAGACGAGCAGGGTCGCGGGCAGATCAGCATTCTGGCCGCCGATACCCTGATGCATGCACCGCGTCTGTATTCCTGCCTTTTGCTCTGGCTGCTGTCAGAGCTTTTCGAAAATCTGCCTGAAATCGGTGATACCGACAAGCCGCGTCTGGTCTTTTTCTTTGACGAAGCCCATCTGCTGTTTGACGATGCGCCTGAAGCCCTGGTCGACAAGATCGAGCAGATCGCCCGGCTCATACGCTCGCGCGGGGTGGGTGTATACTTTGTGAGCCAGAATCCGGCAGATATGCCGGATTCCGTATTGGGGCAGCTGGGCAACAGGGTGCAGCACGCACTCAGGGCCTTTACCCCCCGGGAGCAAAAAGCCGTACGAGCCGCAGCCCAGGCCTTTCGCCCCAACCCTGCCTTTGATACTGCCGAGGTTATCGGCCAGCTGGCTGTAGGCGAAGCCCTGGTTTCTTTTCTGGACGAAGGGGGTGCGCCGCGTATGGTGGAGCGGGCGCTTATTGTACCACCACAAAGTCAGGTAGGGCCGATATCTTCGTCTGAGCGTGCTGCCATAATACAGGCATCGCCTTCGGCAGCCAGATATGCCCAGACAGTTGACCGGGAATCTGCCTACGAGCTCCTCACAGCCCGTGCCCAGATGCTGCAGCAGGCCGAAGTGGCCCTGGCCCGTAAAAAAGCTGCAGAACAGGCTGAAAAAGATCGCCTCAAAGAAGAACAGCGGCTGCAGCGCGAATACCGCCGCCAGCAAAAGGAGCAGGCCCAGAACGACATACTGGGGAATATTCTCGGCTCAGTGACCAGGCAGGCCCAGCGGACCATCACCAATACCGTAGGCCGTGAGATAGGCAAAAGTCTTTTACGTGGCGTACTGGGCGGGCTGCTGGGCAAACGCTGAAGAATACCTGTTCAGCGTGAGCTGACCAACGGGCGGATGGTGCTGAGCACTGTCCGCCTTTCTTTTTTTCGAAATTTGAAGATGGAACAAAAATAATCGAAAAAAAGAGATGCTCGTAACCAGCTGAAATGATTGATATTCATCGACAGACAGAATGTCGATGAATCGTTACATTTCAATAGCTGAGAGGCCAGTTTTTGGCAATACCTTCACCCTGTCATAAAATTTTTCCAGACATTTACAAAAATAAATCAAATAATTTCAATAAATTACATATTACGCAACTCATCCTGACAAGTTTTGTCATCGACATTCTGTCTGTCAGTGACACCTGACATGTTCAGCGAGAGCAAGAGGCTATGCAGGCTAAAAACGTAGGCGTTGTCATACTCAACTATAACGGCTGGCAGGATACCATTGCCTGTGCCGAATCTGTACTGGCAAGCACTGTGCCACCAGCATGGCTCATCATTGTGGACAACGCTTCCACTGATGACTCGGTGCGCTGGTTTCGGCACTGGGCAGCCGGTCGTATAGACTTTGCCCTGCAGGACTTTGGTGCCCCTGCCTGCTCCTCCAAGCCCCTTGTGCTGACTGAAGTCACAGAAGGCGAATATCCCGCTCTTGCCCAAGGCAGCATAGTACTGCTGCACGCCAACTCCAACAGAGGTTATGCCGCAGGCAACAATGCGGGCATGCGCCTGCTGCTACACCTTGGCGCTGATGCTGTCTGGATACTGAACAATGACACTGTAGTACACAAGGACGCACTCGGGGCCATGGTTGCACGGCTGTTTTCCAAAAAACGGCCAGGCCTGTGCGGCTCACTCATACAGTACATGGATGAGCACGGTCTTGTGCAGTGCCGGGCTGGCGGTTTTACCAATAAATGGACCGGCCTTTCTGTGCTGAACGGCAGCAGACTGCCTCTTGAAGAAGCCCAGCGCACGGCGCCCGAAGCCGTAGAGCAGCACATCAATTTCATCTACGGGGCCAGTGTCATGGCCAGCCGGGCATTCATCGAAAAAGTAGGACCGCTGGACGAACGCTTTTTTTTGTACTGCGAAGAACAGGACTGGGCCTACAGCGCTGCAGACCAGTTTGATTTGGCCTATGCACCTGAAGCTGTGGTACATCATCGGGAAGGGGGCAGCACGGGCTTTTCCAACAAAAGCTGCACCCCTGTGGCACTGTGGCGTCTGACGCGCAGTCGCCTGCAGCTAGCTGCCAAACACTGTCCTCTGGCCCTGCCTACTGTCTGCCTGTGCATAGTATATGCGGCATGCCGCATGGTTGTGCGCCGCATACGTCTGAGGGCTGCCTATGCGTAAGCAACTGCACAAAGTTCTCTTTCTTGCAAGACAGTATGGCCTGAAAGAAGCTGCTCTGGCCTGTCTCTTCCATATCTTCAAAAAAACCTGCTCCTGCAGAGAATATACGCATTTTCCCCCAGGAGTCGCAGCCCTGCGCTGTGAACCTGATTTTTCTGCAACGTCGTCTGCAGCCTGGGATACTATGGCTGTTATCATCCATTGTTATCATGTGGTGGTATTGGATGAAATGCTGCCCTGGCTGCACAACCTGCCTGAAGACATGCCCTGTTTCGTATCTACTGATACAGAAGATAAGAAAGAGAGCATTGAAAAGAAATTCTCCTGTCTTTCGTTGGCACAGCCAGAGGTACGCGTACTGCCCAATTACGGTTTTGACATGGGGCCTTTCTTTATAGGCTTCAGAGATGTGCTCCTGCAAAAAAAGCTGGTACTGAAGCTGCACTGCAAGCTGTCACCTCAGAAAAAGCCTCAATACGTCGTGAGATGGAAAAGACAGATATTCAGCTCTCTCCTGGGCAGCAGGGAACATGTAGCAAAAATACTGTCAGCCTTTGCAGCAAGCCCTCGCCTTGGCGTTGCGGCCCCTGTGCAGGTGCCCATGCCAAAGCAGCAGGGCATCAACCATGCAGCCATGCATCTCTTGCTGCAGGCACATCAGATAGGTTTACCGCGCAGTGCCGCCATCGACTTCCCTGCAGGCAGTATGTTCTGGTGTCGTACTCGGATCTTACGCCCTTGGCTGGCCCTGAATCTCACATATGAAGATTTTGGCCCTACAAATAAACTGCCTCGGGATGGCACCCTGGCTCATGCGCTGGAACGTCTGATCTTTTTCGGTTGTGGTATCGAGAACATGCACTGGTGCAGAATAGAGCCTGCAGACGCTGTACGGGATGCATGATGATCAATGCTTTCATACAGATGTTTTTCAGAGAGTTTGTACGCATAGTACGGGTCTTATCACAAAGAGACAGAATCAAGACTTTTTGTATTCTTGGACTTATGACAGTGCAGTCAGCATTTGAACTGATATTCATACTGGCTCTTACCTATATGGGGGCAGCACTGACAAGCCCTGATATGCTGCATGAAAGTATACTGTTCAGAACTGTTTTTTACTGTATACCAGCATTTGAAAAATATGCTCACGATTCTCGCTATCTCTTGTTAATGGCATGTGTTATTGTGGTTTGTATCTCATACACCAAGAATAGCATTAACTATTTCACTGCAAAATTTACCTCTCTGTTCTGCGAAAATATAGCCATAAATATTGGTACAGAAATCATGTCCCGCTATTTGTATCAAAATTACATATGGCATCTTTCCTCAGAAAGTACGGCTACATTCCAATGCATGCTGTGGCGCAGCCATCTGACCAGCATGCTGACCTGCCTGCTCTCCATGTATGCGGCAGTACTGACCTTGCTGGTGCTTTTTTTCAGTCTGGCAGGGCAGGAGCCTATGCTGACCTCTATGGTTGTAGGCATTGTAGGGCTGACAGGTTTCTTTCTGTACCGGGGCATACGCAGTAATGTGGACAAACAGGCTACTAATGCCGCCCAGAGCACCCAGCAGGAAAACCGTGCCCTGATGTGCGCCACCAGGGGCATACGGGATGTGCTTATCTATGGACAGCAAAAGGTTTTTCTCAAGGCCATTGTAGATGCAGCGCGTAAGGGCGTATGGCCGCGAACATTTAACTCTTTGGCGCCCACCATGCCCACATGGGTGCTGGAGGCCACAGGCTTTACAGTAGTGCTGGCTGCCATCAGTTATTTGATTTTCCTGGAGCAGGCAGCCATGCCCCGTATAGCGGCAGCCCTGGGCCTGCTTTTGCTGACAGCCTGGCGTGTACTGCCCTATGCCAACCGCGTTGTGGGCTATCAGGTGACCATTCGGAGCTTGCGGCCCACTGTGAGCGCTGTACTGGATATGCTGGAGCAGTTACGTTCCAGAGATAGTCACCCTATGCCTGCACCTGCGGAGCATTTTCGCCTTGAGCAGGAGATCAGCCTGCAGGATGTCTCATTCCGCTATCCTGGCAGTGAGACAGACAGCCTGCAGCGTATCACGCTACGTATTCCTGTTGGCAGAAAGATAGGCATTATTGGCCCTTCTGGTGCAGGCAAAAGCACACTGGTAGGCATATTGAGCGGCCTGCTGCGCCCTGCTTCCGGCAAGCTGCTGGTTGACGGTCAGGGGCTCGACCCTGCGCGTGCTGCTGCCTTTGCCCGTATGGTGGGTTATGTGCCGCAGTCCCCTTTTCTCTTTGCCGGTACACTGGCTGAAAACGTTGCCTTCAGTGAATGGGGCAAACCCTGGGATGCAAAGCGTGTACGTGATGCCTGTAATAAGGCTGCCATAGACTTTATTGATACCCACCCCAAAGGACTGGAACAGCCCATCGGTGAGAATGGGGCCGGTCTTTCCGGTGGGCAGGCCCAGCGAGTGTGCATAGCCCGTGCGCTCTATGCCAGACCTCGCCTGCTCATTTTTGACGAGGCCACCAGTGCACTGGATCAGGCCAATGAAAACAGCATACAGCAGACCATACTGGCCCTGGCTGACGAGGTGACCTGTATCATCATCGCCCATCGTCTGAGTACAGTGGAACAATGTGAGCATGTGCTGTGGATGGAAAAAGGCAGGATAGTAATGTGCGGTACGGCTGCTGACGTGCTGGCAGCTTACAGGCAGTCGCAGTCATGAATGAGGGCACTATGAGCACATGGAAAGGCATTATTCTTGCGGGAGGCTCCGGCACACGCCTGCACCCGCTGACCAGAAGCATAAGCAAGCAGCTCATGCCCATTTATGACAAGCCAATGGTCTATTATCCGCTGGCAACGCTGATGATGGCCGGCATACGTGATATCTGTGTCATTTCTACACCAGAGCATCTGCCGCTGTTCCAGCAACTGCTGGGGAGTGGCGAGCAATGGGGCTGTATATTCCATTATACTGTACAGCCCAGGCCGGATGGCCTGGCCCAGGCCTTTCTGCTTACAGAGGAGCACATAAACGGTCATCATACCTGTCTTGTGCTGGGTGACAATATCTTCTTTGGTCAGGGTCTGCGCCATTTGCTGAGCGCTGCCATGCAGCGTCAGCAGGGGGCCACTATCTTTGGCTACCATGTAAGTGATCCACAGCGCTATGGCGTTGTACATTTTGATGATGCACAGCGTGTACTCAGCATAGAAGAAAAACCTGTAATGCCCAAATCCAATTACGCAGTGACCGGTCTGTATTTTTATGATCAGGATATTCTGGAAGTAGCCAGACAGGTCAGGCCATCTGCCCGAGGTGAACTGGAAATCACGGATGTGAACAATACCTATCTGGAACGCGGTCAATTGCATGTGGAACTGCTGGGGCGTGGTATTGCCTGGCTGGACACGGGAACGCATGACTCGCTGCTGGATGCCGGGGCCTTTGTGCAGACAGTAGAAAAACATCAGGGTTTGAAAGTTGCCTGCCTGGAGGAAATAGCCTGGCGTAATGGCTGGATAGACGCGGTACAGGTGCGCGCCCTGGCAAGGCCGCTGCTCAAAAGCCAGTACGGTGAATACCTGCTGGAACTGGTAGATACGGAGAAAGGGCAATGGAAGTAGAGCAAGGCCCATGGAGCCTCGCAGACAAAATACACCATGCCTGGAAGACAGGCGGAGTGCCTGAAGTCTTGTCTGGCTGTAGCCGTTTTCTGGCCCGCAAGCTGGTACGGCCCGAATACGGATTTTTGCTCAAAAGTGGGCCTTTTACACTGATTCCTGGCCTGGAAGAAGGAAATCCAGAGGCTGTAGCCAAGGCCCGATCCATGCTGCGAATGGATATGAGCCGCACTTACAGCATTGAGGGGCATTGCGCCTGCTTATGCGGGGAGGATACGGATTTTACAGATGTGCCAGCAGCTGTGGTGGCCCACTGGGATCCACAGAAAATCGTGGATCCGTATGTGGAATATATGTGCCGTCAATATAAGGCTATGGGCTGGAAGGTGGTGCTGGCCTCAGCAAGTAAACCTGAAAGGAACGAGGTTTTGGAAAGATGGCAGGAATGGTGTGATGCTATCGTCTACCGTACCTGTGACGGCTATGATTTTACCAGTTGGAAAGCTGCGCTGCACTGCCTGCCCTCACTGCTGCACAGCGAATTTCTGATATTGTGTAATGACAGTGTATTCGGCCCTATTGGCTCTCTTGATGCAGTACACAAAAAAATGGCGACCATTCAATGTGATTTTTGGGGGATGACTGCCAGTAGATCTATAGCACCACATCTTCAAAGTTATTATTTGGTATTTTCAAAAAAAATCCTTCGTCACAAATGCTTTCATGAATTCTTTTTATATGTAAATGTCGAGAATGACAGAGAAAATTCAATAAAATATGAAATTTCAATAGCTATATGGATAGCACTGAATAAATTTAAGGCAGGTGCTTATCAGATTGCGAAGTTTAATTGTATTAAGCGACTTGACCCGACATTTTATTTTTGGAAAGGATGTATAAAAAATGGTATGCCATTCTTGAAAAGAAGATTAAATAAGTACAATAAAATGATAAATATAAAATCATATAGTAGATATTATGATTTTCAACTCATAAATAATTATTTCAAACGTACATATACAAAGTAATACTTATATAATAAAGGACACAAAATGGCTATACAACTTTTTGTTCCAACATTTCATGTAGAAGAATGTTTAAGTGAAATTAGAGAATGCCTTGAAAAAGGTTGGACAGGCCTTGGTTTCAAAACTGTTGAGTTTGAAAAAGCATGGTGCGAATATACAGGATTACCTCATGCACATTTTTTAAACTCGGCAACAGTTGGACTGCATCTTGCAGTCAAGATATTAAAACAAACCTATGGATGGCAGGATGGTGATGAAGTTATTTCAACGCCATTAACATTTGTGTCAACAAATCATGCTATTATGTATGAAAACCTGCATGTAACGTTTGCAGATGTTGATAAATATCTCTGCCTTGATCCTGAAGATGTTCTTCAAAAAATAAATTCAAAAACACGAGCCATAGTTTTTGTCGGTATTGGCGGTAATACCGGACAGTGGGAAAAAATCGTTGAGATAGCACAAGCCCATAATTTGAAGCTCATTCTTGATGCCGCACATATGGCAGGCACACGCCTGCATGGGGAGACTCCGGGCAAGGAGGCTGATGCTATCGTCTACTCCTTCCAGGCAGTTAAAAATCTGCCCACAGCAGACTCCGGCATGATCTGCTTCAGAGAGGCCGAGCATGATGCCCTGGCCAGAAAACTGTGCTGGCTTGGCATCAACAAAGACACCTATGCCCGCACAGCAGGAAAGGGCGCCTATAAGTGGAAATATGATGTGGAGTCTGTGGGCTTCAAATATCATGGAAATTCCATCATGGCAGCCATAGGTTTGGTAGAACTGCGCTATCTGGATCAGATGAATGCCTATCGCCGCCAGCTGGCCGCATGGTATGACGCAGGTTTTAAGGGATATGAAGATATAATTCGACCTATCCCGGTTGCCCCTGGCTGTGAAAGTTCACGTCATTTGTATATAATTGAAGTGGATAAGCGCGATGAATTGTTGATGGCATTAAATGACTATGAAATTTATCCTGGTGTTCATTATGGAGATAATACAGAATATAGAATGTATAGTTATGCACAAGGTTTATGCAGCAATGCTCATTACATAAGTAAAAGAATAATATCTCTTCCAATGCATACAAAAATCGATTATATAAAATTAAAAAATATAGTAAAATCAACTATTTCATCCATATACTAAAAAGGTAAATGTACATGAAAATTTTATTTCTTGGTGGAAAAACATGGGGAATAGAAGCTTTAAAAATACTAAAAAATATGCAAGATAGAAAAACTATTGATTTTGAAATAGTTGGAGCTGTTACTAATGTGAGTGATTCTGAAACTCTGCCATATTCTGATAATTTTATAAAAAATATTTCAGAATTAAATTTACCTATATATGTTTTTTCAAAAAATTATCAAATTTTAGATCTCGTAAAAGAAAAATCTGTAGATTTAATAATATCTGTTTTTTATGATAAAATACTTTCAGAAGATATATTAAAAAATTTAAATAAAGGTGCGATAAACTTACACATGGGAGATTCAGAAAAATATAGAGGGTGTTATTCAACATTGCATGCTATTATTAATGAAGATACACATGCTGGAGTAACTTTACATTATATAGATTCTGGTATTGATAGTGGAGATATAATAAAAAAAGTTACATGGGAAATAAATAAGAGTATATCTGGATATGAATTATATTTTGAGTCATTAAAAATTGGAATTAAGATGCTTGAAGAGGAGCTTCCCAATATTATATCAGGAAATAATTCAAGACGTCCTCAAAACAATGAAAATGTAATATATAATAAAAAAATTATTCCCCAAAAAAAATTTACAAGTGAAGACATTATTGACAAACCTAGAAAGTTTATTAATTCCATACGTGCGCATGATTTTGTTGGGTTTGATGGAGTATCTATAGACTTGAATGGAGTTATTTATTCTATATCTAGAATATCACCATATAAAATAAATACAATATAAATCTAAATAATATAAAGGAATTTTAAATGAAGGTGAAAGATTTAATTAAAAATTCTACATTTATTAAATCAATAAAGCATGATACATACAGTCCTGAAATTTCTGTAATATTGCCAACATATAGGCGTTTTAAAAATGGTTATTTTGAGCGTTGCGTAGATTCTATTTTAAATCAAACTTTTAATAATATTGAATTAATTATCATAGATGATTGCTCGTTTGATGGTACATTTGAGAGGATAAAGAAGTATATAGATACAGACTATAGAGTTTCATGTATTAGACATTCTTATAATATTGGCCTTCCAGTTGTTGGAACCTATGAAGCTTTTTGTAAATCCAGAGGTAAATATATATCATTTATTTTCGATGATGGTGAATATACAGTAAACGCTCTAGAAACACTTATAAATAAATCTAAAAAATATAAAAAAGATGTAGTATGC